>NZ_JBFTIZ010000208.1:0-8487 GCF_056395165.1 Pedobacter sp. 10L46_2 | reverse complement strand
GTTTATAAGCTGCATTCATTACCTGTTAAAGGTTAATCTTTTCCCGTTTTCTCTTGTTGTAAATCGTCCTTTCTGATAGGCAAGATTGCCCGATACAAAGGTGTGTGTTACTTCGGCCTGGAATGTTTGACCCTCAAAAGGAGACCATCCACATTTATAAAGCACATTTTGCCGGGTCACTTTAAACGGATCATTCAGGTTTACCAATACCAGATCTGCCCAATACCCTTCTCTAATAAATCCTCTTCTGTCGATATTGAAACAAATAGCCACATTATGTGCAGTTTTTTCGGCAATCTTTTCTAAAGTGATCTTCTTTTGATGATACATTTCAAATAAAGCAGGCAATGCATGCTGTACCAATGGCCCACCAGAAGGGGCCTTCAGGTAAGGCTGTTCCTTTTCTGCTATGGTATGCGGAGCATGATCTGTAGCTATAATATCTAAATGGTTGTCTAGTACTCCTTTTAAAATGGCATCCTTATCTTCTGCGGTTTTTACGGCGGGGTTCCATTTTATCCAGTTTCCTTTGGTAGCATAGTCCCTGTCGTCAAACCAAAGGTGATGAACGCAGGCCTCTGCTGTGATCTTTTTATCTTTTAAAGGAGTTATATTGTCGAACAATGCAACTTCCTTAGCAGTGGATATGTGTAATATGTGTAAGCGGGTTCCGTGTTTTTTAGCAAGCTCTATAGCCATTGATGAAGAAATATAACAAGCTTCTGCACTTCTGATAAGTGGGTGCATATCAATGGTTATGTTCTCGCCATATTTTTCTTTATATATGGCCATGTTGGCTCTTATGGTTTGCTCATCTTCGCAATGAGTTGCTACCAGCATGGGTGCTTCTTTGAAGATGTTTTCTAAAACTTTTTCATTATCAACCAACATATTTCCTGTTGATGAACCCATGAAAACTTTAATTCCACAAACGTTTTTAGGGTCTGTTTTTAGTACTTCTTCAATATTGGTATTTGATGCTCTGTTTTTTGATGCACCCATAAAGAAAGAGTAGTTGGCAAGAGACATTTCAGCCGCAATCTGATACTTATCTGCAAGTAATTCCTGCGTTAGTGTATTAGGTATTGTATTGGGCATTTCCATAAAAGAGGTAATGCCACCTGCAACTGCTGCCATACTTTCAGAAAAGATATCAGCCTTGTCTGTAAGTCCAGGCTCTCTGAAATGTACCTGGTCATCAATCATTCCAGGGAAAAGATGTAATCCTTCCGCATTGATTTCCTGATCTGCAGGCTCATCAATGTTTGGTGCAATTTTTTCAATAAACCCAGCCTTGATGAGTACGTCGGCGACTACTATTTGGCCTTCATTTACAATTGAAGCAGCTTTTATAAGTATGGTATTCATGGTGTCAAACTTAAATAAAATATTCTTTTCAGCTTACGTCATCCTGAATTTATTTCAGGGCCCTGCACCTGCAATGCCTCCTTTCTCTTTGGAGGCCCTGAAATAAATTCAGGATGACGTGGAGGTTAAATACAAGGGCTAGGAAATAAATTTTGACTACTTTTGYCGAATGGCCAAGAATTTCGAAGAGTTTAACCTAAATCGACAGATTTTAAATGCTGTAGCTGATGCAGGCTTTACTGTTGCTACTCCTATACAAGAAAAAGCAATAGCCCCTGTATTATCGGGTCAGGATATATTCGGTATTGCCGAAACCGGAACAGGTAAAACTGCAGCTTATGTTTTGCCCATTCTAATGCAGTTGAAATATGCGCAGGGAGACTCAGCACGTGCATTAATATTAGCCCCAACAAGAGAGTTGGCCATGCAAATTACCGAGCATATCCAGATTTTCTCTAAATACACGGATCTGCGTACTGTTGTGGTTTATGGTGGACTTGGACCTAAAACTCAGATTGAACAGATTAAAGCCGGTGTTGATATTATTGTAGCTACACCTGGAAGATTTTTAGATATTTATTTAGCCGGCCATATCAATACCCAATACATAAAGTTTTTGGTGTTAGATGAGGCAGATAAAATGATGGACATGGGCTTTATTGGCTCTATTCATAGGATTTTAGAGATTGTACCTCGTAAAAGGCAGAACCTTTTGTTCTCGGCTACTATGAGTAATCTTGTTCAAAAGATTGCGGGCGACTTTTTAAAACATCCAACTTTAATTGAAGTAGCTGAGCAAGCTACGCCAGCTGCAACGGTTACTCAAACTTTGTACGAAGTGCCTAACTTTAAAACCAAGATCAACCTGCTGCAACACTTAATGAAAAATGATGAGGAGTTTAAACGACTGATCATTTTCTGTAAAACCAAAACGGTAGCCGATAACATTTTTAGTTTCATTGAGCGTAGGTTTGGAGCAGAGGCTGTTAGGGTAATTCATGCGAACAAAGGCCAGAATACCAGGATTAATTCTATAAATAATTTTAAAGAAGGTAATATCCGGGTATTGGTAGCAACTGATGTTGCATCACGAGGTATTGATGTTTCGGAAGTAAGTCATGTGATTAATTTTGATGTTCCAATTATCATTGAAGATTATGTGCATAGAATTGGCCGTACCGGAAGAGCATATTCAAAAGGAGATGCGCTTACCTTTTGTACGCCAGCCGAAAAATATTACATTGAGAAAATACAAAAATTAATAAGACAAGAAATTCCTGTTGTACCTTTGCCGACTGAGGTTTTTGTGGAAGAAACCCCTTATGAGGAGAAGCAAGCCATAAATCGTGCAATAGACGATCAAAAGCGTAAAGAAGATCCTGATTTTAAAGGTGCATTCCATGAGAAAAAATATGCTGCCGCCATTGCAGCTGCTGCAAGAAATAAAACAAATAAGCAGCCTGCATGGAAAAAGAAGAAATTCAAAAAATAGTTAAAGACATTGAAAGTAAAACTGACCCCGCTTAATATTGTTTCAGCCATCTGTTTGGTTATTGCCATAATGCTGCTGATAAATAAGAAAGATGAGGGAAATCCCAAATATGTGGATATTACAGGAATTCTTATTGGGTTTAGCTTTTTAACCGCAGTTGTTGCTTTCATATCAGATCAAATTTTCAGAAGGTTTATTTTAAATCTAAAGAAACTATGGGTTGTAGAAGGCGTGTTAATTATTTTCATCATCATTTTAATATTTATAATAAAAGCTAGTATAAGTTAATGAAGCAAGCAGAAATTAAAATCACCGTTCAATTAGACGATAATAATGTTCCTGATAATATTCTTTGGGAATCTACAGATGCACAAACTCAGGAACAAGTTCCGGTTAAGTCTATGATGCTTGCATTGTGGGATCACAACTATAAGAACTCAATGCGTATTGATCTTTGGACTAAAGACATGCCTGTTGATGAGATGAAACGTTTTTTTTACGAAACGTTGCAAACTATGGGCGATAGTTTTTTAAAAGCTACAGGCGAAACGCTTATAGTAGAAGATTTGCGTGATTACTGTGCGCATTTTGCTGATAAAATGGGGATCAATACTCAAGGATAGATAAAATGAGACTGCAGGGAATTATTGGTTCAGTACTTATGGCCGTAGGAGGGATGTGCCCACTTATGCGTATTCCAATTATTGGCAGCTGGAATTATTTTGATATAGACCAGAGGTTAGCCATTGCTTTTTATGTATTGGTGGTAATTGGATTGATAGGGGCCTTCGCAAATAAAGCCGGACTGATAAAATTGGCCGGTTGGGGAGGAATTGTTTTAGTTCTAATTACCCTGGCTGGCATATACTTTAAGGCACATGATTCATTTGGTTTTCTTCATTTTAAGAAACTAATAAACTTTGGTGCAGGTATGGTAAAATTAAAATGGGGTTGGTATGTTATTGCCGCCGGTGCATTTATATTGATCACTGTAAGAAAACCGAAAGTTGTTTTGGTAAATGAAGGGGTTGAGGTAAAGTAAATTGTTAATTCAAATCGCCCAGCGATTTGTGTTTTCTTTTCCTTTTAAACTGAGTTTGTTTTAGATGTTCGTCACCGCTGATGATGCTGATGTTACCATCAACCTCAAGAATAGCCAATTTTACATCTTTATATTTTTCAATTCCGTGCTCCCTCATGGCTTCTTCAAGTTCCTCGTTGGTAATATCCAACTTGCTGAGTTTGTCGAAATTGAATTTACCATTGTGGATAAGGATTTCAGGATGCTGAGAGATAAAGTCTCTCAGCTTTTTGTTTTTGAACATGAGCTTTTTTAAAGCGTAGTTTAAAGCAAACAAAACGGCTGCAGCAACTAATCCTCCCAATAAGCTTGTGTTGTTACCAACCATAGCATTTTGAACAGCGTTACTGATCAGTAAAATCAATACCACATCAGTAGTGTTGAGCTGTGAAAGCTCCTTTTTGCCGGTTAAGCGAATTGCAACAAGCATAAAGGCATAAACTGCCAGGCTTCTTAAAATGATGTCAAGATATTGATTCATGATCAGGATAGGTTTATTAATACAATATTATTCATATTTAGTTTACAAAACACCTATTTGAATCGAAAATAACCGATTAAAAATTATCTTTGCCACAGTATGCAATTACTACATCAGGTAAAATATTTAATTAAGAAAGAAGTACTGCTGGAATGGCGCTCCAAATATGCACTTAATGGCGTTCTGCTGTATGTAGTATCAACTGTTTTTGTTTGTTTTTTGTCGTTTGTAAGCATAGCTCCAGTTACCTGGAATGCATTGTTTTGGATTATCATGCTTTTTGCTTCCATAAATGCAGTTTCAAAAGGTTTTTTACACGAAAGCAAAGGGCAGCAATTATACATTTATACCATTGCAAGTCCACTTGCACTCATCATTTCCAAAACAGTATACAATGTGCTTTTGATGATGCTTCTTACCCTTATAGCCTTGTTTTTTTACGTGATGGTCTTCGATTATGTGCCTCAGGATCTTGGACTCTACATCATAGCCACGGTATTGGGTAGTTTAAGCTTTTCAACTATTTTTACAATGATTTCAGCAATTGCCTCTAAAGCAGGTAACGGAGGTATGCTAATGGCTATTCTTAGCTTTCCTGTTATTATACCTGTGTTAATTGTACTGATTAAGCTTACAAAAAATGCAATTGACGGCCTGGACAGAAGTGTGAGTTTAGATGAAATTGGCCTGCTTTTGATTATAAATGCACTGGTTGCGGCGGTAACATTACTGCTATTCCCTTATTTATGGAGAGATTGAGCTTTAAAATCCCCTGCCCAGTTATTACCTTTGTTACAATTAAGCCTATATAATGAACAAGATTTGGTGGAAGATTTTAGGGTCGGTATTAGTTTTGTATACCGCCATTGCAGGATTACTATCCGGAGTACCCCATTTGGCCATATTAAATGAGACAATTCGTAACCTGTATTTCCATGTACCCATGTGGTTCGCGATGCTTACATTGTTCTCTATTTCGGTATTCTACAGTGTTAAATATTTATTATACGGAAAGGAATCGGATGATATCAGAGCAATAGAGAGTGTAAATGTGGGGATCATTTTTAGTATACTGGGTCTAATTACAGGCGCAGTCTGGGCTAAATTTACCTGGGGACAGTTCTGGAGTTTTGATGTGAAACAGAATTTTACAGCAGTTGCCATACTTTTATATTTTGCCTATCTGGTACTTAGAAATGCGATTGATGAGCAACAAAAAAGGGCTAAGATATCGGCTATTTACAATATTTTTGCCTTTCCGATGATGGTGGTGCTTATAATGGTATTGCCTCGTTTGTCAGACTCCTTACACCCCGGAAACGGTGGTAATCCGGGCTTTAACAGCTACGATTTAGATAGCCGCATGCGCGCTGTTTTATACCCGGCTTTCATTGGCTGGTCGATAATAGGGTATTGGATTTATACCATTAGATTTAGAATTCGTACAATAGAAAACAAACAAAATTCATAAGATGAAGAAGATCATATTTGCTTTAATGCTGCTATTAAGTTCAGTACAATTATTTGCTCAATCTAATGATGTGGAGATGGCTGATGCTTTACGCAGCAATGGAAAGATATATGTTGTTGTGATCTGCATTGTCATAATTCTTGTTGGTTTATTGATTTATCTATTCTCTCTAGATAAAAGATTAAAAAAAATAGAAAAGAAATCATCTGACAAAAACTAATTTTAAATCGTTTAATCGTCGTTTTTATACCTTTTTAAGGCTAGTGTGTGGCGTACACTAAGTAATTCCGCATTTGTAATAATCGTTTTTTTTAGTGCAATTTTGTACTCATAACTGAGAACTTATTCAAAATTCATAAAAAACAAATAATGGCTAATTCAGCAAATGAGACAAAATTTTTTGCCGACGTGTGTAAAAATTTTGACAGTGCAGCGCAGTTCACTTCCCATCCCGAGGGACTATTAAATCAAATTAAAGCCTGTAACAGTGTGTATCGTTTCCAGTTCCCAATTAGAAGAGGAAATGGATTTGAAGTTATTGATGCATGGCGAGTAGAACACTCTCATCACATGAGCCCAACAAAGGGTGGTATCCGTTACAGTGAGATGGTAAATGAAGATGAGGTAATGGCTTTAGCAGCCCTAATGACTTACAAGTGTGCTATTGTAAATGTTCCTTTTGGCGGGGCAAAAGGTGGTATTTGTATTAATCCTAAGAACTACTCTGTGGCCGAGCTAGAAACTATAACACGCCGCTACACAACTGAGTTGATAAAGAAAAATTTTATTGGTCCTGGTATTGATGTCCCGGCTCCTGATTATGGATCTGGTGAACGTGAAATGAGCTGGATTGCAGATACATATATGACTATGAATCCGGGGCAACTTGATGCTTTAGGTTGTGTTACCGGAAAGCCAATTGCTTTACATGGCATTCGCGGCCGTAAAGAAGCTACCGGACGTGGTGTTGCTTACGCTGTTAAGGAATGCGTTAATGTAGCCGAGGATATGCAAAAGATTGGATTTAAAGCAGGATTAGGCGATAAACGTGTTATTGTTCAGGGCTTAGGAAACGTGGGTTATCATTCAGCTAAATTCCTTTCAGAGTTCGGAGCAACAATTGTTGGTCTTTGCGAGTATGAGGGGGCAATTTACAACGAAAATGGATTAAATATTGATGAAGTTTTTGCTCATCGTAAAAATACAGGATCGATATTGGGATTCCCTGGAGCTACTGATTTCAAAAATTCAATGGAAGGATTAGAGCAACCATGCGATATTTTAGTTCCGGCCGCTTTAGAAAACCAAATTACTGTAAACAACATTCGCAATATAAAAGCAAAAATTATTGCTGAAGGTGCAAATGGGCCAACTACGCCTGAGGCTGAAGAAATATTTACCGAAATGGGAGGGATCATCATACCTGATATGTATTGTAATGCAGGTGGTGTTACTGTTTCTTATTTTGAATGGTTAAAAAACCTCTCGCACGTAGCATTTGGACGCATGGAAAACCGTTATGCAGAGAATTCTAATGCCAACTTAATCAATACCCTAGAAAATCTTACTGGTAAAAAGATCCCAGCTGAAAATCGTTTAATGATTGTTAAGGGAGCTTCTGAGATGGAGCTTGTAAATTCAGGATTAGAGGACACAATGATTCATTCCTACCATGAGATCAGAGAGAATTTAATTACCAAACCTGGTGTTCAAACATTAAGGACCGCTGCTTTTGTGGGTTCAATTGATAAGATCGCAGTTTCTTATATGAACCTTGGTATCTGGCCGTAGGTTTTAAAGACAGCTATTTTAATCCGCATCACACATAGTGATGCGGATTTTTTTTGTCATCAGTTTGCTAATTAAACAGATGTTAAAATTAAAATGCGTTTATCAGCGTATATTACATAAAGCCTGATTATGAAAGTTAAGCTAATATTTTGGATACTTCTGACTACTTTATCTTGCGCTTGTAATGAGGCGCAAAAACTGGAAACTAAAAATGGATTTGCAGTAATAACAGCAGCAAAAAGGGGAGAAGCTGTGGCAACCTATGCTGGTGGCTGTTTCTGGGCAATGCAGGAATGTATGCTGGAGTTAAAGGGAGTGAGTAAGGTTATAAGTGGCTATTCGGGCGGTACTAAACCAAATCCGGGTTATAATGAGGTATTGTCTAAAACTACCGGATATGCGGAAGCGGTACAGGTTTATTATGATCCCAACGTAATAAGCTTTGAAAGACTAACCGAAGCATTTTTCAATGCACACGATCCTACCCAGGAGGATGGACAAGGGCCTGATCTGGGCCCTGATTATCGTTCGATCGCTTTTTATCGGTCGCCTTCAGAGAAAATAATAATTCACAACCTAATTAGTAGAATTGATTCTATAAATGGTTACAACAGGCCGGTGGTAACTGAAGTGATTCCATTTAAAGTCATTTATCCAGCCGAAACCGAACATCAGGATTATTATAGAAGACATAGCTGGGATCCATACATTAGAAATGTTTCTCGCCCAAAAGTGCTAAAACTCAGAAAAACTATGCCTTACCTCCAAAAGTGCTAAAACTCAGAAAAACTATGCCTTACCTC
>NZ_JBFTIZ010000207.1:0-7537 GCF_056395165.1 Pedobacter sp. 10L46_2 | reverse complement strand
CAGTATGATCTTTAATGGGTTATTGCACAGAGGCCCCGATGAACAGGGACATTATAGCTTGTATAATGTAAATCTTTACCATACCAGACTGGCAATTCAGGATTTAAGTGTAACCGGGCAGCAACCAATGGAACACAATGGACTGGTGATTGTTTTTAATGGTGAGATTTACAATCATATGGAGCTTAGAGAAAAGTATGGTCTTAAGGCTTCTTCCAATTCTGATACATTGACCATACTGATGATGTTTGAATTGATGGGCATGGATATGCTTGAGGAATTTGATGGGATGTTTGCATTTGCATTATATGATACCCTCAATTTTAGAATGTACCTGGCACGTGATAGGGCGGGCAAAAAACCTTTGTATGTATATAATAAAGCAAAAACCTTTGTTTTTTCGTCGGAGCTAAACGTACTTTATAAAAAGTGCAGACCTGAGATAGATTACTCCTCGCTGGCTGATTACCTCTATGTTGGGCATCATTACCGTAAAGCTACTCCGTATCTTTTTGTTAACGAGTTGGAAAATGGGCACTATTTAAAGATTGATACACTTACAGGTCTTTGTGATGATGTTTGCTGGTTTAAAATCGAAGACTATTATAAAGCAGAAAGATACCCCGATTATACCGATGCTGTAACACAGCTCGATGGCATACTGAAAACTGCAGTTAAAAGACGAATAGATAGCTCCGATTTAGATGTAGGATCTTTTTTGAGTGGAGGGATTGATAGCGGATTAGTGACAGCAATGGCCGCTGAACAAACTTCAAAACTTAAAACCTTTACGGTTAAGGTTCCGGGATCTTTTGATGAATCGGCCCTTGCAGAGAAGGTAGCAAAGAAATATGGAACCGACCACACTGTTGTTGAAATAGACTTTTCTGATTTAACCAACGATATAGAAAAGATCATATCTAACCATGGTGAGCCTAATTCTGATAATTCCGCAATACCGAGTTATTATGTGGCCAGGGAAGCCAAAAAGCATATAACGGTTGTTTTAAATGGTGACGGTGCAGATGAGCTATTTGGTGGTTATAGAAGATATGTGCCATTTAAACACGTAGATTTTTTTAATCCGAGTCAATTTACAAGGATTAGTTCAAGAATCTTAACGAGTCTATTGCCTGTAGCTAATCAGAAACAAAGTAATTACACGTATATATATAGGTTATTGAAGTTTGGTGGCTATTCTGATTTGGTTAAAATCTATTGCTCAGCTTCTTCAGATCTTTTTGTGGGTTTTGAAGACGCGTTTCTTGAAAAACCAAAAATGAAGGTTATTTCAAGTGATCTTGCAAGAATTAACGACTATTCAATTTCGCCATTAAAGAAATTGCTGCTGATGGATTTTGATTCGATGTTGTTCAGCAGACTACTTACCAAAATGGATATTGCTACCATGGCACATTCTTTAGAAGGAAGAAGCCCTTTTTTAGCAAAAGAAGTTCTTGAATTTGCCCCTGGATTACCGGACAATTTTAAAATAAAGAAACTCCAGACCAAAGATATTTTGAGAACGCTTGGAAAAAAATATCTGCCGGCTGAGCTCATTGAACAACCTAAAAGAGGATTTGAAATACCCCTGAAGAAGTGGGTAGATCATGAACTCAAAGAGATTATCAATACCTATTTGATGGCTCCGGATAATTTATATTCTAAAATCATAAAAAAAGACTTCATAATGGACCTTATTGCCAGAAAGATTAAAATTTCTGATGAAAGAAGGGCCAAAATACTCTTTTGCGTATTCAGTCTGGAAGTGTGGCATAAAAACCTTTAAGCCTAAATCTATAAATCTAAATTTTAAAGCGATCGTTATGAAAGTATTGGTTACCGGTACAGCCGGTTTTATTGGGTATCATCTGGCAAAATATTTGTTGGAAAGAGGCGATGAGGTAGTCGGAATTGATAATATTAATGATTACTATGATGTAAATCTAAAACATGGCAGGCTCTCAGAAACAGGAATTGATGGTTTATCCTTAGAATATGGAAAAGCTGTAAGAAGTTGTAAATATCCCAATTATCAGTTTGTTAAACTAGATCTCACAGATCATGGCAAGATGAAGAAACTTTTTAAAGGATGTCATTTTGATGCGGTATGTAATTTAGCCGCGCAAGCCGGAGTAAGGTATAGTTTGACGAACCCCAGAGCATATATTGATTCAAATATCACCGGTTTCCTAAATATTTTAGAGTGCTGTCGTACACACAATATCAAACATTTTGTCTATGCAAGTTCATCAAGCGTTTATGGTTTAAATAAAAGAATGCCGTTTTCTCCAAGTCATCAGGCAAATCATCCGGTATCAATATATGCTGCTACAAAAAAAAGTAATGAACTTATGGCCCATACTTACAGCCATTTATTTAAACTCCCAACAACGGGGCTACGCTTTTTTACCGTATATGGCCCTTGGGGAAGACCTGATATGGCTCCATTTCTTTTCACAAAAGCAATTCTGGAACACAAGCAGATAGATATCTTTAACAATGGGAAAATGAAACGGGACTTTACCTATATAGATGATATTGTGGATGGAATTGTTCGTGTTATTGATCATCCCGCAAAAAAAAGTGTTTTATGGGACGCTTCTGTTCCTGACCCTTCGAGTTCCAATGTTCCATACAGGGTATTTAACATTGGAAGAGGAGAATCAGTAGATCTGTTAGAGTTTATTACTGAAATTGAGAAAAATATAGGTGAAATTGCCGATAAAAATTATATGCCAATGCAAAATGGCGATGTTGCAGAAACCTGGGCAGATATATCGGTAATGAAGAAAATGCTGGCATATGATCCGAAGGTTTCAGTATCTGAAGGGGTAAGAAATTTTGTGAATTGGTATAAAGATTTTTACTTGGTAACAAAAAAGGGACAAACGCATCTAGCAAGTGTTGTTTATCATTGATAATTCTCTTACAAAACAATACTAAAAATTATTGATAATTCTAAGTTTTGGGCCAAGTATATTTAGAGTTTGAGGTCTGATGGTTCTTTTGTGACGGAAAAATTACATTTATTCATGTGTTTGAACATGCTTTTTGTAGTTAATATCTACGTCGATATTAATAATTTATCACTATTTTAAATTAATTTAAAATTTGTATCTGGAAAATATTTTAATCAATTGATGCCTGATATAATAATAAGTAATATTTGATTAAGCTAAAAGATATTCTAATTTCTGAATGATAATTTATTAATTATAATAATTAAATCGATGAGATTTGCTAAATTGGATTAGCGCCTGAAAAATGGTTTTCTTTATGTAAAATCATTGATTTTCCATAATTTTTGAAGTGTATAGTGACGCGCTTTTTCGCGTTACCATTGTATACTTTTAAWAAATCAAATGGAAAGAAAAAACAAAACATCAAATCGACTGCCCATGAGCCTTCTATTACTGTTAGTTGTATTAACTTTTAGTAAATGTAAAAAAGGCTCGGATGCGGCAACCCCTGAAAACCCACTTACGCAGACTGATACTGGTGTAGCAGCTACGAGCACCACAAGTGGTATTAAATCATTACAAACATTTAGAGTAGCAAGTGACGGTGGTTACTCTTACAGAGTTTATGAGCTTCCAGTGTCAGGAGATTCACAAAGCCAGCCCAAAGTATCAACAATGAGGGTCTTTGAGGATGGAAAAGAGCTTGGTCCTGCGCATTCAAGCGCAGCAGACATCAGGAACATTGGTAAAGGACGCTTTTGTCATTGGCTTACCAGCGTATATATATCTGCTTCGGATAATAGCGATCCAAGGACCAATGGACGTAAGTATACTTATACCTTAGATGGCAGCAGTGGTTCTGTTGTACAACCTCCGGTAACGAGTCCTGTAGCGCCTCCGGCAACAAGCGGTGCTATTATTGGTTATGCTATGGTTGACGGTAAAACCACAGGTGGTACAGGTGGCCAAACCATAACTGTAACAACTTATTCTGCTTTAAAAAATGCTGTTTCATCAAATACAGCTACGATTATTAAGGTATCCGGAAGAATTACTGGTACAGGCTATTTAAACGTAGGTTCCAATAAAACAATCCTTGGTATGAAAGGTTCGAGTTTGGAAGGTGTTGGTTTATTAGTTTATGGAACCAGTAATGTAATCATCCGTAACATGACCATCAGAAATGTGGTAACCTATTCAAATATAGTTATTAAAGAAGGTGCTCATCACGTGTGGGTAGATCATTGCGATCTATCATCTGATAGAAATCACGGATGGGACTATTATGATGGTCTGTTAGACGTTGGTAACAGAGCAGATTATGTTACTTTATCGTACAATAGATTACATGATAATAATGTCGCGATGTTAATCGGTTTTGGAGATGCAAACACTAACGATATTGGTAAACTTCGTGTTACTGTCTACAAGAATTATTTCTATAATGTTTCTGAAAGACAACCTTGTACAAGATTTGGAACCATGCACGTATTTAATAACTATCTGCAAAATGGTAGCGGATACGGGATTGGTGTAACTATGGGTGCGACAGTAAGAACAGATAATAACTATTTTGAGAACCAGCATTATGCGATTTATACTGATTTTAATTCAAAACCAGGATTTGTTAGTGGCGCAAGCACTAATATTTACAAAGGTAGTGTAAACAAAATTTCAACAGCAGCATCATCATGGGTACCAACCTATGAATACAAGTCAGAACTTATTCCAGCAGCAAATGTTCCTGCGACTGTGATGRCAAATGCCGGAGCAATCCTGAACCTTTAAGCAATAATAGTTTTTGATTTAATAACATCTTTTTTGATGGTCATAGTATTAAGGGCGTGTTTCAACTCAGTTGAAACAGGCCCTTAAATATTTACCTATAAATTTAAATCAACATGGTAAAAGAAAGAAAGATAATCTTGATCTCATGCGATTCTCCACGTTCATTGCTGGATTTCCGAGGTAAATTGATAGAAGCATTAATTGTAAAACACGAAGTGATTATTTTTACTCCTAAAATTGAACATCAGGAGATTAAAAATAAGCTAAGTGAAATGGGGGTAAGGGTATATGAAAATGGATTGAATCCGAGTAATGTATCAATAGTCTCTGATCTTAAATACCTCTTCGAATTGCGCAGGCTGATCAAAGCTACTAAACCCGATGTGTTTTTTCCCTACACTTTTAAACCAGTTATTTATGGCGCTTTTGTTGCCAGGTTTTGCAGAGTAAATCACATCACACCGATGCTGACGGGGCTTGGCTACAATTTTTTAAATGTAGGTTCAAGGAAAACGGTAGTTCAAAAGATAACAAGGATTTTGTTAAAATTGAGTCTGAGAGCAAGTAAAAGATTGCAGATCATTTTTCAAAATAAGGATGATTATAATACACTGATTCGTGCAAATATTATTACAAACAAGAATATAGCTCATGTGGTGAATGGTTCGGGGGTAGATTTGTCTCACTATGAGTACTCTCCCCCCGATTTAAATAACATAAGTTTTTTGATGATTTCGCGATTAATTAACGCGAAAGGAATTAAGGAATACTACTATGCTGCAAAACAGATCAAAGAAAAATTCCCTGATGTTGTTTTTAAACTAATTGGGCCTTATGATGATAACATTGATGCCATTAGTGCGGATCTGTTTTCAAGAATAAAAACGGATGGAACCATCCAATATTTTGGGCTGGTTGATGATGTAAGACCATACATTAACAAATCTTCTGTTATTGTGCTACCATCTTATTATGGAGAGGGAGTTCCACGGTGTCTTTTAGAGGGAATGGCAATGGGAAGGGCAGTTATTACCTGTAATTCTGTTGGATGCAGGGAAACAATTAACCCGCTTCTAAGAAAGGCCAATGGTTTTTTGGTTCCAATAAAAGATATTCAACAATTGGCCTCTAAAATGGAGTACTATATAAGGCATACAGATGATGTTGCAAGATTCGGGCTAAATGGCAGAAAATACGCAAGCGAAAAGTTTGATGTAAACAAAGTGAACCAGACTATGGTTAATATTCTGGAAGGAGCATAATCCTACTACCTAGGAAAATCAGATCACTAGCGCACCTTAAAGAAAAAATATACATGTCTTATCAATGCTTAATTGTCCGCGCAAAAGCGGAGTGGGATGCTTATGTTAAACGGGCTCATAATTATGAAGTATATCACACCTGGTATTACCACTCCTTAAATATGGAAGGAGAGCCCATTCTTTTTATTTACGAGAAAGAAGATTTATTTATAGCATTTCCACTAATAAAGAGAAATATCGCAGGGTCATCTCAATATGATATGACTTCAGTATATGGATACGCAGGGCCAATATCTAATGTAGATTTTAAGGATATTCCGCAACTAACGATTGAAAGCTTTAAAGAAGAGTTCGGTCATTTTCTGAAGTCCGAACAGTGTATATGTGTTTTTTCACGATTGTATCCTTTTCTTAATCAACATTACTTACTGGAAAATATTGGAGGCGTTATTCCTAACGGAAGCACCATCTATATGGATTTATCATTAAGTATTGAAGAGCAGAGATCACGATACGATAAGAGGCTGAAAAGGCAGATAAAGAAACTTCGGGAAACCGGATATACCATTAAAAATGCAGCGGGTCCTAGCGAAATAGCTGCATTTACAGAAATGTATCATAAGAATATGGATCGGTTGGGAGCCAGCAAGAGTTATTATTTCGATGAAAAATATTTTGCCGGATTGCTCAATACCCGTGAATTTGAAAATGAGCTTGTGCTGATTTATGATGGTACTGAAATGATTTGCGGAGCCCTGATATTGATATCCGAAAATGTAGTCAGAAACCACTTGTCTGCCACTTCTGAAAAATACCTGAAAGTATCGCCCAGTAAATTACTGACGGATGAAATTAGCCTGATTGGCAGAAGATTGGGGAAAAAGATATTCCACTTAGGTGGGGGTGTAGGAGGAAAGGAAGACTCATTATTTAAGTTTAAAAGTCATTTTTCTAATTTAAGAATTAACGACTGGATCTGGTGTTACGTTAGCGACCAGGAATCTTATAATGCGCTTTTACATCAAAAAGGTGTAGGGCTCACCCAGCAGTCTACATTCTTTCCTGCGTATAGGCAAACCAAAGCATAACAAATAAAACGTACTATTATGAACAATAAATTTGATTATTCGGAAGCTGATATTACAATATTTGATAAGGTGATCAGCGAATACGGCTGGATCGTATATGAAAATGCTTTAAGCAATGAATTACTTGATGAAATCAATGACTCCCTATTGCCGGCTTATGAAGTAAGGCATAAGATACAGGAAGCCAATGGCATTGCGCAAAATATGGATGGCACCTTACATCACTTGGTGGAGAAGCAGCTGTTTACATTAAAATTTTTAGAACAAAAGTATGCACATGAGCAAATTATACATTTCTTAAAGGGCAATTACATTTTGAATTCATTAGGCGCGGTAATTAATGTAAGAAATGCACAACCGTATGTTCAGAATGTTCATCGGGATGTTAGAACTTTTACAGGATCATTTAAGCTTATGATCCAAATGATGGTTATTC
>NZ_JBFTIZ010000206.1:0-10280 GCF_056395165.1 Pedobacter sp. 10L46_2 | reverse complement strand
ATCTTTGGCTGCGATATGAATGTCCTGATCCCAGTTAGGGCTACCTATCACAATAATGTTTTCTTTGTCATTTTTACGTATTTCAGCTATAACTTCTAATGCATAGTCCTTCACCACTTTCCACTCTACACGCTCAGGCTCATTCCATATTTCGTATATAATATTAGGAACCCCTGAATATTTTGCCGACATCTTTTTAAAAAAGGATTTTGCTTCGTTTATGTTCACATTGGCATGATGATCGTGCCAATCTATTAAAACATATATACCTTCTTTGATCGCCGCATCAACAACTGCTGTAATGAGTCTTTCTTGTCCATCAGGATCTTTCAAATACCCACTATCTGGTTCAACAGCCATAGCAACACGCAATAAGCTGATCTTGAAATCTTTCTTTAGCCAGGTTACAACTTCCGGGTTATAATATTTTCTTCCTCCCCATGCGCTCCACGATAAACTTATTCCTCTCAATTGAGGTGGTTTGTTGTGGCTATTCAAAATTTTACCATCTCGAACTTTTAAAGCGCCATGTAAATTCACTGCATTAGCGGACTGTGCCTTGCAAAATGTTACTGACCAAAATAAAAGCATCACTATTCCTGAAATTTTGATCGTACAATGTTTATTTGCTGCCATATAGGTATTTTATGAAGTCACAAGTTAGCCATTTACCGGGATCCTTTTGATAAAAAAATGGTTATGGAATGTTAACAGCAGTAAACTATTTGGTAGAGTTATTGCACTATGTAATTAAATCTAAATTTTCATTATGCTATTATCCATAGATTGGTCCGGATTCCTCATTGGCAAAGAGAACTGGGAGTTCATGATTGAAATATCCATCCGAACACTTGTGATGTATTTTATCATCCTTTTTGGTTTGAGATTATTGGGGAAACGTGGTGTACGACAGCTTTCAGTTTTTGAACTGGTAGTAATTATAAGTTTGGGCTCTGCTGCCGGTGATCCGATGTTTTACAAGGAGATTGGCTTATTAGTTCCGGTAATCATTTTTGCTGTAATTGTTGGTGCCTACAGACTGACCACCTATTTAATGGCAAAAAGTAAAAAACTCGATGACCTTATAGAAGGAAAGTGTGTTCACTTAATTAAAAATGGGGAGTTCTCAATTGAAGAATTCGGTAAGGAAGGACTTGCTTACGACGAGTTTTTTTCAGAATTAAGGCAGCAAAGCATTTCTCACTTGGGCCAAGTTGAGACAGCGATATTGGAAACCTCGGGCAATATTAGCATCTATTATTATCCGGACGAAGAGGTAAAGTATGGTCTACCAATACTACCTGTGTTATTTGAACTAAGTATGGTTAAGATCCAAAAGGCAGGAAAGTATGCCTGCTCATACTGCGGTAACGTAGAAGAACTTCCCGTGACTTCAATGCATAAATGTAAAAAATGCCAACGCAAACAATGGGTGAAAGCCATTAACAGCCGAAGGATAAAATAGGAGATATGGAACCGAAAGATAAAAAAGACTGGCGTTTCAGCCTCCATGAGATCATTTATGAATCCAATACGCGGGCAGGTAAAGCTTTTGACGTCGGATTGTTAATAGCAATTTTCACCAGTATCATAGTGGTTATGCTCGATAGCGTTGAACACATTCACCGACAGTATGGAACACTATTTAATCGCATAGAATGGGTATTTTGTGCCTTGTTTACCATTGAATACATTTTACGTCTTGTCAGTATCAGACGACCTGTTAAATACGTATTCAGCCTGTTGGGTATCATAGATTTGATCGCGCTTTTACCCTCGTATTTAAGTATTTTCTTTATTGGCGCCCAATCCTTATTGGTGTTCAGGGCCTTACGACTCCTGAGAGTATTCAGAATATTTAAGCTCGGGCATTTTTTAACAGAAATCAATTTTCTTACTCAGGCGCTCAAGGATAGCATTCGGAAAATCAGCATCTTTTTATTGACTGTACTTACCCTCACTATAATCCTGGGATCAATCATGTATCTTGTTGAAAAACGAGAAAACGGGTTTTCAAATATTCCTGAAAGCATCTATTGGGCGATAGTTACAATTACTACAGTAGGATATGGCGATATTTCACCTGTTACCCCAATGGGGAAATTCGTTGCTTCTATAGTCATGCTTACTGGTTACGCGATAATTGCAGTGCCTACAGGTATCATCACCCATGATCTGGCTCTGGCAGCACGAAAGAAAAAGCATAAATATGAATCATGCCCAAACTGCGGTAAAGAGGGGCATGATAGTGATGCACTATTCTGTAAGTATTGCGGCTCCTCTTTATATAAATAGCTTTGCTTATACCTGCGAATATGCGGTGAGAACCAGAAAGGTATAATGATTGTGGTTTTAGGTTAAACTAGTTTCAAACCTAAAGAGAACGCAGCAGCACTGATAATCAAATAGCAGTTTTATGGTATTTTGATGTAATTTCAATGGCTGCAGGCCTTCTTAATAAACCTTTATACTATATTAGGGCAAGACAGTTTATAAATTTTCATTTTATTTATCATTTCCAATCTATGCGTTCTGCGATCTCTTCTTCAATAATTTGTTTAACGCTCTTAATGAATTTGTTATACGGATGTCGATTATCCAACAAAAACATTTCAGGAAAACATTTTATGACTCTTTTTGATGGCAGAACTTTTAATGGCTGGGAAGGCGACACCATTAAAACCTGGCAGATTAAGGACGGTGTAATAACTGGCGGATCTTTATCTCAGGAAGTTCCCGAAAACGATTTCCTGGTAACTTCAAACATTTATAGCGATTTTAAATTACGTCTGAAATTTAAGTTAACGGGTAACCAGGGATTTGTAAATGCAGGCGTGCAATTCAGGAGTCAAAGATTAACTAATCCACCTAATGAAATGAAAGGTTATCAGGGTGATATCGGTGCTGGTTATTGGGCAAGCCTGTATGATGAATCCCGTAGAAATATAACCTTAGCTATGCCAGATTCTACACTGATTGCAAAAACCCTTAAACCAGACGACTGGAATGATTTTGAGATTCTTGCCGAAGGCAACCGGATCCGTATTTTTTTGAATGGCCATCAGACGATAGATTACAAAGAAACAGACCCTAATATTCCACAATCCGGTTATATAGGGCTGCAGATCCATGGTGGTGGTAAAGCGATTGTCTGTTATAAAGATATCCTGATTGAAAAGTTACGCTAAAGTAGTCTTGATGTATTGGAAGAAGGGACTTTATGCTTATCTTATTAATATGAAAAATCCAGACAAGATCAGGGAACGTATATTTAACCTAATCATTTACCTAAAAGAGAATCTATGAGCTATGAAATATTATTTATTCAGGGTGCCGGGAATGTATCAACATCGCAGGAGCAAGTAATTATAGATGCGCTGAGGAATAATCTTGGCGATAAATTTACAATTACATATCCACCAATGCCGGATACTGAACATCCTGCCTTCCTGGATTGGGAAGCAGTTTTAGAAACCAGTCTCAATAGTTTGTCAGGTAAGGTTATTCTCCTTGGTCATTCCTTAGGAGGCTCCATTATATTGAAATATTTTACCAGACAGCCTGTGCCAGACAAAGTAATAGGAATGATCCTATTTGGCGTTCCTTATTGGAAGGATCAGAATTGGGATGTCTCTGAATATGCAATAGAAGATGATCTGCTAAGTAAGCTCAGCACACTGGATAATATTTATTTTTATCACTCAGTAGACGATGAAGTGATCCCTAATCACCAATTTAAATCCTACCGAAAGTTAATTCCCAGAGGGCATTGGAGAGTATTGTCTGGTGTGGATCATTCCTATCATGGTGCAATCCCAGATATGATTAACGATATACAGGATTTGGCCGACGATACCAAAGAGAAATGATTAAGAAGCCTGCACAAATGAATGCGCAGGCCGAATACCAGTATTAAAACAATTAATTAATGACCTAGGTATAGCCCAGTATTTTAAGTACCTGTTTACTATTTTGCTCTTCTCCGAAAACTTCGAAGTTGAATGTTTCATCTCTGTTTCTACGTATAATAACATGTTTAGGACTAGGCAATAAACAGTGATGGATACCACCATAACCACTTAGCACTTCCTGGTAAGCTCCGGTATTAAAGAAACCCAGATATTGTACTTTACGTGTTTTAGGCATAAATACGCTATTCATGTGCGCTTCCTGGTTGTAGTAATCCTGTCCGTCGCAGGTAATCCCGCCTAAATTTACCCTTTCATATTCTGCATCCCAGTTGTTTACCGGAAGTAAAATATATTTCTGGTTCAATGCCCAAACATCAGGAAGATTTGTAATAAATGAACCATCAAGCATTAGCCACTTTTCTCTATCGTTTTGTTGTTTACGACCTAATACTTTGTACAAAATACCCGAAGCCTCTGCAACAGTGTACTTTCCAAATTCGGTAATAATATCTGGTTCAACAACATCATGCTCAGCACAAATCTCTTTAATCCTTTTTACGATCTCATTTACCATGTATTCGTAATCGAAATCGAATACCAATGAATCTTTAAATGGCATACCACCACCAATATCTAAAGTATCCAGTTCCGGATTAATCTTTTTGAACTTACAGTAAAGGGTAACGTATTTTTCTAATTCATTCCAATAATAAGGAGAATCGGTAATACCCGAATTGATAAAGAAGTGTAACAGTTTTACCCTGAAATTTGGATTAGCAGAGATTTTGTTGTTGTAAAACTCGATTACATCTTCTAGCCGAACGCCTAATCTTGAAGTATAGAATTGCGAATCGGGTTGTTCCTCAGCTGCAATCCGGATACCAAGATTACATGGCGTATCCAATTCAACCTCATCATCAAAAAGATTAAATTCTTCTTTATTATCTAAAACCGGGATGATGTTTTTATATCCATCATGCAACATATCGATAATATATTGCTTGTATTGATACGTTTTAAAACCGTTACATATTACGGTTATGTCTTTTGTTAAAGCGCCTTTTTTCTCTAATGCCTCAATCATTGGCATATCAAAAGCAGATGAAGTTTCTAAGTGAATGCCATTTTTAAGTGCCTCTTCTACAATGTGACGGAAGTGAGAACTTTTGGTGCAATAACAATACTTATAATCTCCGCGATAGTTGTTCTTGATGATAGCCGTCTGGAACAACAACTTGGCTTGCTGGATCTTTTTACTAATCAAAGGGAGGTAAGTAAAACGTAATGGCGTACCATAGGTTTCAATCATTTCCATTAGATTTAGATCTTGAAAATATAATTCGTCGTCTATAACGCTGAAACCTTCCTGAGGAAAACCAACACTTAGATCAAGAAATTCGGAGTAACTCTGCATTTTTTATATTTTTGAACTATTATTTATAGGGTTTGGCAAATTAAAATGAGTTAATTTTGTTGCCAAAGATAAACACTTTATAAAATACACCCGTATTTTTTTTATGACTAAGACTTTAAAAATTATTGAAGTAAAATCAGAGATCGGCGCCGGTACACGTGGAGCGAGTTTGGGAGTAGATGCAATCAAGATTGCCGCGCTGGACTTTGGCAGTCGTTTCTTTAAAAAACATAAAACTGTGGAGGTTCCAAATGAGAACCATTTACTGCTTGAAACCACCGGCAGTCCGTTTGCCAAGCGTATCTCTGGTATTTTGACTATGGTAGAGCGGGTAAGCGATGAGGTAAATGCCACACTAAATAAAAATGAGTTTCCAATAGTACTTGCCGGTGATCATAGCACAGCAGCAGGTACTATTGCGGGTATTAAAGCTGCTTTTCCAAAGTCTAAGTTAGGGGTAATTTGGATTGATGCACATGCTGATATCCATTCGCCATACACTACGCCGTCTGGAAACATGCACGGAATGCCACTTGCCATGGCCCTTGATGAAGACAATACGGAGTCGAAAGTTAACAAGCTCGATCAGGAAACTATTAATTACTGGTATCAGCTTAAGAATGTAGGCAATATTGCTCCAAAAATTAATTATCGTGACTTGGTATTGATTTCTGCAAGGGATATGGAGAAACCTGAGGAATACTTGCTTAAAAAAAATAAAGTCAAAATATTTACTACAGCCGAGTTAAGAAAAAGAGGAGTAGAGCGAACTGTTATTGAAACACTTAAGTATCTGGATCATTGCAACATGATCTATGTTTCCTTTGATGTAGATTCACTTGATCCTACGGCATCAAGAGGAACAGGAACTCCTGTTGCCCAGGGTTTAACAGAGCGTGAAGCTGGTAATTTAATGTCGAGGCTAATTACTAATCAAAAGGTTTGTTGCTTCGAGATTGTAGAGGTAAATCCGACATTGGATAAGGAAAATCAAATGGCAGAACATGCTTTTGAGATTTTAATTAAAGCCACCAATGCTTTTAGAAACGAATAAAAACGCTCCAAAATAAAATAAGAACATGAATATTGAACAACATATAGTAACTGCCACTATAGCAGCAGTAAAGCAATTATACGATCAGGACATTCCTGAAAACCAGATTAACCTGCAAGACACTAGAAGCGAGTTTGAAGGACAAATAACAATAGTGGTGTTCCCTGTAGTTAGGTTTTCTAAAAAATCACCTGAGGCAACGGCGAATGAACTAGGTGAATATCTAGTAGCTAACGTACAGGATGTTACGGCTTTTAATGTAATTAAAGGTTTCTTGAATTTAACCATTGCCGATTCCTACTGGTTAAACTTATTCAATAAGGAACTGCTAAGTCCTCAGTTCGGATCTATAAAACCTAATGGTCAAAAGGTAATGGTAGAATATTCTTCACCAAATACCAATAAACCATTACACCTAGGTCACGTAAGAAATAACCTGTTAGGTTACTCTGTAGCTGAGCTACTTAAAGCTGATGGTTATGAGGTAATTAAAGTAAACCTGGTGAACGATAGAGGTATCCACATCTGTAAATCTATGCTCGCCTGGCAAAGATGGGGGAACGGCGAAACTCCTGAAAGCTCTTTCCTAAAAGGAGATCACCTTGTGGGTAAATATTATGTGATTTTTGACAAGGAGTATAAGAAAGAAATTGATAGGTTAAAGACTGAAGGACAAACTGAAGAGGAAGCAAAAAAGAATTCCCCACTAATTATTGAGGCTCAAAAAATGCTTCAGGACTGGGAAGCTGGCGATTCAGAGGTTATTGATCTTTGGAAAAAGATGAATGGCTGGGTTTATGAAGGCTTTGACGTAACCTACAAGAATCTGGGAGTAGATTTTGATAAATACTATTACGAAAGTAATACTTATTTATTAGGCAAGGACACTGTTGATGAGGGACTTGAAAATGGTGTTGGCAAAGCTCAAATGAAGTATGATGATTTTAAAATGGATCAGTAAATTTATGTAGTTGGTAATGAACAGGACTATCATTTCAAGGTGTTGTTTTTAATACTTGAAAAATTAGGAAAATCATGGGCTAAAGGCTTACATCACTTATCGTATGGGATGGTCGATTTACCTAGTGGTAAAATGAAATCCAGAGAAGGAACTGTGGTCGACGCTGACGATCTGATTGCTGAAATGGTGGCTACAGCCAAGCAAAAGACTGAAGTATTGGGTAAAGTGAATAATTTTTCTGAGGAAGAAAAAGAAGCTTTATATAACCAAATAGGATTAGGCGCATTGAAGTATTTTCTTTTAAAGGTGGAGCCTAAAAAACGCTTGTTGTTTGATCCATCTGAATCTATTGATTTTCAAGGGAACACGGGGCCGTTTATTCAATACACTCATGCACGTATAAAATCGTTACTGAACAAGGGAGGTTATTCTACAGAAGTTAATGCTCCTGAAGTTGCGATTACTGCTACAGAATTGGAGATGATTATGTTATTATCTAAATACCCATCGGAAATCTCAGCAGCCGCAAAGGCTTATAGTCCGGCTACTTTAGCGAACTATCTTTATGAAGTTGCCAAGATGTTCAATAAGTTCTACCATGAAGTTCCGCCAATTGTAAAAGAGGAAGATAGCGCTGTTAAACAACACCGCCTGAATTTAAGTTCTGTTACTGCCAGCATTCTTAAAACAGGAATGAATATACTTGGCATAACCGTACCAGAAAGAATGTAAAGATTTGTTTTAACATAACACGCTCATTACTAAATCAGTATTGAGCGTGTTATGTTAAAAATTGGCTACAAAGCTGTCTATATAGCCCGCACGTTTGATCATCCAGGCTCTCATCTTCTGGTAGTCTGTGGTAAAGTCTCCACTGCCAGTTCCCCATTTGGCAAAATCTCGCTTCTTAGAAGCCTCAATGGTAGTTGCATATTTATTTAGATAGGTCATCAGTTCTGGCATTTTTACTGACTTAAAGGCAATCCATTTTTGCTTAAACAGTATTTTTACCTTCGGATCGCTTAGCAGTCGCTTAAAAAACACGGTGCCAACCGAAGAAGAGTTCCATAAAAGTGCATTATCGTATTTCTCAAAGTGTGTACCTGTGCCTTCAAATCCAAAGGCCCAGTCAAAGTCCCATAAAGGTCCGAAGCTGTACTTTCCACCTTTCGGTTTGTATATATAAAGGCTTTTTGGATGGTTGAGCTCTTCATTATCTGTCAAGTTACAGACGATAAACAAATTGACAAGTGAATTGATATCTAAGTAGTCGGTATAATTATTACCTGGAAATGTTGAAGAAGCGATTGCATTCTCCATGACTTGAAATTCATTTTTTAGCACTGAAACTCCGCTCTCTGAACTGAGCTCAGGATATTTGACCATTACCGGCAGGTTATAATTGGTTGATTTGAATTTCCATGGCTCATCATAATAGGTATCTAGCTCTAATAGGGTGCCACCATCTTCAATATTTACCCGGTTTTTTCCAACGGCTACCTGCTCTGTAAATGCATAACTTCCCATATACGTATTGTTTATGGTCAGCTCTACGGGAATAATATTATTGGTGTAAGGCATCTCTAGTAGCTGTCCCGTTTTCATTGCCACTGCATTGAACATCAAGGTCGGATCCAAGTAGTTTGCCAGAAGTACCCAATCTTTTTCTTCAGCCAAACCTAGCAATGCGGCTTTCTTATCCAGCTTTAAACGATATGGTTTTTTCGGAAATCCCCATGTAGAATTCCCCCGACCTTTTATTTTGGTGGTTCCTGAATAGTCCTCAAATCCACCAAGACCTTCAATTTTTATTGTTGCTTGCAAATAGTCCTCTTTGGATACAATCGGAGCATTACCAAAAGTTTCAATGTAAATATGGGGAACGGAGGCTTCCCAGTCTACTGTGATCAGGTATTCCGCGTTTGTACCGTACTTAGAGGTCAAGGTATATTTTACCGGCTGACTGAAGTCGACAATTGTTTTACCACTTTCCTGCTTTACGCCATCTATACTTACTAGAATAGCCTCAGTCGAAAATGTGGCGATTAGTTTCCTTTTTTGATACATTAAACTGGCACTAACCTTACTACTGACTATATTAAAGTTAACGTCACTGGAAAGATCTGGATTGTTTGCCTTTAAAAACGAAAAAGTCTTGAGTATAAGACCGATATCATCGACTTCCTTAATAGTCACCGAATAGGTCTTCTCAGAGCCATCTTCTGCGGTAACCAAGTATTTTACAGGTTTTGAGAAGTCCTGTACAGAAATATTTGACTGCTGTGCCTTCCCGTTTACGCTTACACTTTTTCCCGTGGTCGTAAATGTTGCCTTAAGGCTGCTTATATTCAAGCCCTTTGTAACACTAAGTACAATGCTGTTCTCGCTTATTTCACTGCCAATATCTATTTTAATGGCACCAGGGTTATAGATTACTTCAATTTTAAATGTCGTTATTTCCTTAGCGGCGCTAAGCGGAATATCCTTTTTTTTACAACCTGCTGCAATACCCAGCACAAGAAAAAGCAACACTACTTTTTTGGTTAAGTGGTTCATTTGTTTATCCCTATCAATAAAAATATTACACAATAATACTTTTATTTTTCTGTTCCTGCCTTAACCGTTATCGTTTTCTTTTTCCTGAAGCTGGCGAAACTCATCGGACTCTTGGCCGGACGTTCATCTCCCAATAATACACCCCATTGTTTAAACATCACAGTCCGGTCGAAAATGACCTTCAATACTGCAATAACCGGAAGAGAAAGAAACATCCCCGATACACCTGCAATGCTTCCACCAATGATTACACCTAAGATAGCAAACAAAGCATTTATCTTCACTTTTGACCCTACAATTCTAGGCATCAGTATATTGTTGTCCAAAAACTGAACTATTGCAATCACAATCAGTACAGTAAGCACCGGCCACAGTTCGGTAGAC
>NZ_JBFTIZ010000205.1:0-7544 GCF_056395165.1 Pedobacter sp. 10L46_2 | reverse complement strand
GTTTACTGTAGAGCTGGATCATAGGGGTAGATACTTTGGCGTACGTGCCTTCTCATTGCATCCTGGCTCTGTAAACGGTACAGATCTCGGAAGGGTAGCCCCAATGGCTTTGTTTCAGCAGATGGGAACCCATGACGAGAATGGCGAAATCTATCCAGAGGTAGCTAAAAAGCTCAAAACAATACCGCAGGGTGCCGCAACTACATTGTGGTGTGCAACCAGTCAAAAGCTTGAGGGTAAAGGCGGCGTTTATTGTGAAAATGGAGACATTGCAGAGCTTGACTTGGGAAACATCGATCATCAGTACGATAACCCTTTAACACTTCGTGGCGTGACACCCTACTCAATAGATCCAGAAAATGCAAAACGGCTTTGGCAATTAAGTGAAGAAATGACTAAAGTGATATTTACAGCAGATTGAACATTGCTATGCAATTAATTCCCTAATTTTAGATGGTAAACCATGGCACATCAGATAGAATACATACACGATGATATTAAGAGATCGTGCTTTGAAGACCAGTTCTTCAAAGCCGATGTGCTGTTTGAAGACCATTTGCTGGTATGGATCATCTCGGGAGAAACCAGGATCGTGCAAGCCGATCAGACCTATGTGTTTGGAGCAGGAGATACCCTGCTGTTTCCGCGTTACTTGCTGGCTACGGTTCTCAATTATCCTAAACATGGCTTGTCTCATAAATCGGTAGCCATGCACCTTAAGCTGGAGCGGCTAAAAGACTACTATAATAAAAATGAGCCCCAGTCCCAGGGAGAACCGATTCCACCTCCTAGCTTTCGAACCTTTGAACAACATCCATTATTAAAAAGCTGTCTCTCTTCACTAATCCCGTATTTTGAGCTCAAAGAAAAACTACCTGGCGCCATCGCTTCACTCAAAATAGAAGAGGCTATCCATATCCTGAGAACTATCGAACCCAGTATTGACCATATGCTGGCCAACTTTGCAGAGCCCGGAAAGATTGATATCGCTAATTTCATGGAAAAAAATTATATGTTCAATATGCCGATGGAAAAATTCGGTTACCTGACTGGACGTAGCCTGACAACGTTTAAGCGCGATTTCAAAAAAACTTTTCAAACCACACCACAGAAATGGCTTACTCAAAAAAGACTGAAACTGGCCCATTATCAAATCAGAGAAAAAAAACGGAAACCCTCAGAAGTCTATCTGGAAACAGGATTTGAAAATCTCTCCCATTTTGGTTACGCATTTAAGAAATTTTTTGGCTACGCACCCACAGAGGGATTTAGGTAATAGGGCTAATCCTTAAAAGTGAGCACAAATCTAACTCCCTCGTTTACCTTGCTTTCTACATCAATATGGCCTCCTAAACTATTAATGTGGTTATATACCAAATAAAGGCCAATACCTTTGCTATCTGTATGATTGTGGAATGTTTGATGTAGCCCAAATATCTTGTTTTTACATTTTTCCATATCAAACCCCAGGCCTTTGTCTGAAAAAATCAATTGTCGGGCACCATTTGTTTTTCTGGTGGCAATATAAATATCAGGGTGTGAATCTGGTTTTGCGTACTTAATGGAATTAGTGATCAGGTTTAGAAATATGCTGTCCATATAAACTTTGTTGAAATTGATCGTATCAAATTCAGAAAAATCAATTCTAATAATAGCTCTGGAGCCTAGTATCAATGAATTTATAGAATGAAACACCCCGTTCAGAGAATGATGAAGATTCAGGTTTTCTGTGGGCACATGAACGCTTTTTTTCTGACTGGCCGCATCCAGGTAATAATTTAAGGTAACCTTCAATTCCTCTGTTGTTGATTGTAATATATTGATCAGATTTTCAGTTTCTTTATCCTGAATTGTAGAAGTATCCAAAAGACTAAATATTGCAAGTAAGTTATTTACAGGTGCCCTCAGATCATGCGAGGCCATATGAGTTAAATGCTGCAGCTCTTCATTAATCTTTGATAGGCTGATCAAAAGTTTATTCCGTTCTTCTTCAAGTTTCTTTTTGTGTGTTACATTTTTGGCAACCGCGTAAACCAGTTTGGATTCAGGAACAGGAATTGAAGTCCATGACAGCCACACAATTTCGCCTTTTTTAGTGAGGTAGCGGTTTTCGAAATTTAAGAGTGGAATATTTTTCCTGAGGTTGTTCCTAAGTTCTTCTGTAATGTTCTGGTCTTCTTCACAAACAAAATCATTAATAGGTCTTGAAAATAACTCTTCATCACTATATCCTAACAGTTTAGAAACCGCAGGATTGATTCTTTTAAAGTATCCATCAAATCCGGCGATACACATTAAATCCTGAGAAACTTCAAAAAAAGGTTCGCTATCAAAACTCTCTACAGAAACTCGATGCTGGTTATTTGCTTTAGGTATCATACGGCCAAGGATCGCTTTTTCTGAAGTTAATAGCTGTTAGTTATACTAAATCTACTAAAGTTTAGCTGTTTGTTCATTTTATTCAGTAATAAATTTTCTATTTTCTGCTCCGCATAGAGGGGGATATGCTTATTTATCTGATAATCATTAGATTCTGCTAAAGAGGGGTGACGAAAAATAATTTATTTGGGTTTAAATATCTGCTCACTGAAACCTCCTGCTGGGCAGAATTAAGACAGAATCAAGTTCAATTCGGGTTTTCTTCGGAAAATAGGTACCTTTTTCCGAAGCAGTCTCGAACCAGTGTTAACGTTGGTCTTATCAATCTATGAACGAAGTTACCCCTTGCTTAGTCTGATTGAAACAAAAGTTAGATTATAATTTAGAAGTATATAAAATTTGACTTTAGGGGTAATTTCATCATCTTTATTTAGCAAACTACTTACACCTTACTTTAAAAATGCCACAATTCAATCCAAAATTCGATGAGTATTATGCAAAATCAGCAGATTTTGCAAAGCCTATTATGGAATATTTACGCCAAATAATCCATGAAACATGTCCGGATGTTGAGGAAGTAATTAAATGGGGTATTCCACATTTCGATTACCATGGCGATATGATGTGCATCTTTGCTGCCTACAAAAATCACTGCTCATTCAGCATTTGGAAAGCAGCATTAATAACTAATCCAAAACTGAAAGAGAACATTAAACCTGAGCAAACAATGGGAAATATGGATAAAATCAAATCCCTGTCAGATTTGCCGGACAAAGAAACATTGATCGCGTATGTAAAAGAGGCGATGGCTTTAAATGAAAATGGAATAAAAATAGTAAAACCGAAAGCTGAGAAGCCCAAAGTTATTCAAGTACCAGATTATTTTAGTGAAATACTGGAAGCAAATCCACCGATTAAAGAGATTTTTGAAAGCAAATCACCTTCATTTCGGAAAGACTATTTAGTTTGGATAATCGATGCAAAAACAGACGCCACTCGTCAAACCAGAATAGAACAAGCCTTAGAATGGATAGCCGAAGGCAAAGGCAGGTTTTGGAAATATAATAAATAATCCAAACCCCATGTATTGTCTGGTTCTGCCTTTTTTTATCCTGATCCATAATATGTAAATTAAACTAAAATCTGATAATATCTGTATCCGGAGGAGTATGCCCAAGTAAGCGGCACATAATCATAATTTGCCCTTTATGATGAAATTCATGTGTTAAGACATGGGTAAAGACCTCCAGGGTAGTAGCCTCCATCTTTTTGCCCGAAATTATTCCGCTGATCACTTGGTTTGGGTTATTACCAAATTCATCAATATAAGTTAAAATGAGGCTGTCGGCTTCTTCAAATAAGGTTCTAAGCACCCTAAATGAAGAAACGTTGTAATCCTGATAAGTATCAATGTTAAGTTTTAGAGAGAAATTGCCGATCCAATGGCAATATACTCCTGCAATATGCAATAACATTTTGCCTGGAGAGAAGCCATTAAATTGGTCCAATGGGCTGAATACTTCCTCTTTTAATTGTGTCTCTAAAAAATCGAGCACAACAGTCCTGGAACTTTTTACCAGGACATATTGTTGTCTTAGTAATTCTTTAGCCAATATTGATGTCATGGAAATAAAATTACGATTTTTTAGTAATTTAGATACTTTCTGGCATTGGTCCTTATTTCTAAAATGCAATAGCCAACATTCATGGCAGCAGATGTTGGGGGTTTAAAGTGTAACATTAATCGATTATTATGAGGATACTTTGGAAATACCTTAAGCCGCATCGCACGCTTGTTTTTTTATCTTTAATACTAGCTGCTGTAGCTCAATTACTCAGCCTGGTTGATCCTGTAATATTTGGAAAGATCATTGATGAATATGCCACAAATAAGAACCACTTGTCTGAAACTGAACTGATAAATGGGATTTTATATTGGTTACTAATAGCACTTGGCATTGCTGTGGTGGCTAAACTATGTAAAGCTGCTCAGGATTATATAACCCGCAAAGCTGTTGCACGCTTTGGCATGAATATATTCAATGATGGCCTAAAGCAAACCTTACGCCTCTCATTTCAGGAATTTGAAGAGAGCAGAAGCGGAACTACGCTTTCTGTTCTGCAAAAAGTGAAAACTGATGCAGAGCGTTTTATTAATTCCTTTATCAATGTTTTGTTTTCTTCGCTTGTAGGAGTTGGCTTTTTAATATGGTATAGCATAAACAAGAATTGGCTTTTGGTTCCCGTTTTCTTTGTAGGAATTGTGCTTCTTGGGTCGCTTACGGGCTTAGTCTCTAAAAGGATAAAAGGGATTCAACGATCAATAAACAGGCAAACAGATAGCCAGGCTGGGGTTATTACCGAAAGCTTGCGAAATATTGAGTTGGTTAAAAGCCTTGGGTTAACGTTTCCTGAAATCAGGCGACTGAATGAACAAACATTGAAAATATTTGAGTTGGAAATGCAAAAGGCCGGCAAGGTAAGTTTCTTGTCTTTTTTGCAAGGGAATATGCTAAACTTGCTAAAGCAATCTATCCTTTTCATTCTCTTGTGGCTTATTTTCAGGAAAGTACTTAGTACCGGGGAGCTTATTGCTATGCAATTTATTTCTACGGCTATATTCACTCCTTTACAAGACCTTGGTAATATGATTGTGCTTTATAGAGAGGCAGATGCATCTTTAAAGAGTTTCGACAGGCTGATGAATAAACCCGTAGAGCAACGTCCTGAAAATTCAATTGAGATTGGCAAACTCGAAAACCTGCAGTTTGATAATGTCGTATTCCGTCATAGAACGGCAGGCTATAATGCCATCGACGGCATTTCATTTAAGATTAAAAGAGGGGAGACAATAGCCTTTGTGGGCCCGTCTGGATCAGGTAAGTCGACGCTGGTTAAGTTGCTGGTTGGATTGTACGTTCCTGTTGATGGACGGATCTTTTTTAACGATGTACCTTCAACCCAGGTACAATATAATCCGCTTAGGCGGCAAATAGGCTTTGTAACACAAGATACACAGATGTATGCTGGTTCTATTAAAGATAACCTGCTCTTTGTGAATCCAACGGCTACGGATGCAGATATTAATGATGCGCTGGAAAAAGCTTCAGCTTCTGGATTGGTTGCCAGAGCATCTCATGGGTTAAATACCATCCTTGGAGAAAGTGGTATGAAGTTGTCTGGCGGAGAAAAGCAAAGATTGTCTATTGCCAGGGCATTATTACGTCAGCCTCAATTACTGATTTTTGATGAAGCTACTTCTGCATTAGATTCGCTAACTGAAGAAGAAATTACCACAACCATAAGGGAGATATCGGATAGCAGACAACAAATGACCATATTAATTGCTCATCGTCTTTCTACCATCATGCACGCAGATGTTATTTACGTTCTTGAAAAAGGGATTATTTCGGAAGCCGGTACTCACGATGAACTATTGGAGCAAAGAGGACTTTATTATTCCATGTGGCGTCAGCAAGTAGGAGAAAGAAGAGAAATTCGCAGCTCAATAGATGTGTAGTAATTAGACGTATAATAGTTAAAAATATCACAGAAAATTAAAAGAAGATAAAAATGCTAATTGAACCAAACATACGGTTAAGCCGTATTCTTAGAAATACATGGCAGGTAGATATCATTATGATTATATCCTGCACAGCAGCCTATCTCGTGAGGACAGTTTTAATCAGGCATCATTTTGAAATTCCTTCCATTATCCCTGCTGTTTTAGGTACAGCCATTGCTTTTTTTGTAGGTTTTAACAACAATCAGGCATATGACCGCTGGTGGGAGGCCCGGAAAATATGGGGTTCTCTGGTGAATGATTCCAGATCATGGGCAAGAAGTATCATTAGCTATATTTCCCAAAATGAAACTGATGATCAACAATATGCTGCGCTAAAGAAACGAATGGTATATAAGCAAATAGCGTTTTTATATGCACTCAAAGCAAAACTTAGAGATGCCGTTGATGAAACCTATAGCCAGTATCTTGAACCGCATGATATGGAGGAAGTAAAGTTACATAGTAATGTTGCTAATGCAATTTTGATGCAGCAATCCAGAGCCCTGCAGCTTCTCGAAAAAGGAGGAATGATTGATGGTTTCCGTTTTATTGAAATGAATCAGTTGCTTGTAAAATTTTCTGACGAGATGGGTATGAGTGAACGCATTAAAAATACCATATACCCAACCGCTTATATTTATTTTACCAAAGCATTTATATGGCTTTTTGTGGTGTCGCTTACCCTGGTCATCAGCCCTTTTGCCGGGGTGTGGTCTATATTTTTAGGGTGGTTAGTAGGCTTTGTTTATGTGTCTACTCAGATCAATGGGATGAGCTTGATGAATCCTTTCGATAATAATTCTGCAGCTGTTCCATTAAATCAAATTACGCGTACTATAGAGATCAATCTACTGGAAATGCTGGGTGAAACAAATATACCTGAACCTGTAAAGCCGATTAATAATGAGTATGTACTTTAAGATGGTGAATAAAACTTTCTATAGCCGACAGAACTTCTGTTTCAAATGTTTCTTGTCTTCTTCTGCTTTTCTTGTTACTGCCAAATGATTGGCTTATGGCGTAGCTGTTGCCATATTTATTCTGTTTTTTTGATAGCGCATAATGCAATAAGCAATCTTCTTCTATACGTAGTATGAAAGCCTCATCAAAAGTTATGATCTGGCGCGTATACAAGCCAGGGATTTTGCAGTAGATGTTTCTGGTAGTCTGATCAAATATGTAGGTCACGTTAAAGTGAAACAGAAAATCGTACAATGCAGTAAATCCACATAACAAGCCTATAGCAAATATCCCCCATTTGGTTTCATAATTCAAATTAAGTGTGGGTATCATAATAAATGTTATCAAAGCAACAACGGTAAAAAGGATAACTTTCCATTTATAATCTCGTTTGGGTTGAAAACTTAATCGATCACCTTTTATTTTTAGGTTATAATTTGCCATATGTTTAATCTTGTTTAAAGTTTTTTAATGTTCCGTTAGGTTCGAAATCAATCGAATAGCGTTCCCGGGTTCCATTTATTGTTCCGGGAAACCAGCGTATGCGGCCATCCCAGAAAGACAGGTATACATGTGTTGTTGGTTTTGCACCTTCTACCTGTAATACCTTTTGATTATACGCTTGCAATACTGTTAGGGC
>NZ_JBFTIZ010000204.1:0-11066 GCF_056395165.1 Pedobacter sp. 10L46_2 | reverse complement strand
GCGCATACCCTTGTTTTTCAACATTATTGTCGAATTTTCTGTGTCTATTATTACGTTTTGATAGTTGATCAGACTTACCGATTGAAGCGCAGTTTCAACCTCCGGAAGCGAGGTCATGTTGATGTCAAAATTCCACAGGCTTTTATCAATAGAACCATAAGTAATGTCAAAAGCGCCCTGGGTAATATCCGATATTTTTATGGCCCGCTGGATAAGGGAAACCACCTCTTTATCTACCTTTACGGGTTTTATACCCGCATGCTGATTGATCAGGCTAGTCTGACTGCTGTCTCTGAAAGTGCTGAACAGCGCTTCAATCCGGCTCACCTCTGCTATAGCTGCATCAATTGCCTTTCGGCCGGCAGCTTCATCCTCAGCAATCACCGTGAACTCAAACCGATTGCCCATTAGCTTCAATATACGCTGACAGGATTCTTTGATTCTCATTGCTTGTTAATTACCGGATACTGTGGTTTTGATTTCCTGAACAAACTTTTCAGGACTTTCATTTGGATAGCCATCCCAGGATTTTAAGACTTTTCCATCTTCGTTCACCAGCAGGGTATAAGGAAATTTACCGTCCGGGTTATATTTTTCTGCCAGAGCCTCATTTTGTTCAATTTGTGCTGCAGACAACTGATTCTTTTTTTGACGGGGGAAATCTGCGCGCACCAGTACCAAATGTGGTTTGGCGTAATTCTCAAAGGTTTCGGATTCGAAGATCTCTTTTCTTAAACGAATGCATGGACCACACCAGTCAGATCCTGAAAAATTGATTAAGATCTGTTGATGACCGGCTTTAGCCTGCTGCTGTGCCTCATTGAAATTGCCATTCCAGATTAAGGAAGCTGGAACAAATGATAATAGTATAATTAGTAATATTTTCATCAGTATGCCTTTTGATGAATCTAATATCTATGGGAATTCTGAAGACATTGTGAAGTTGTGTGTTAAAATATGTTAAGGTTTTGTCATCTAATTTTTATTTTCGGAATGCTTAAAGACAATCTTAAAGTGGTGTTGTTCCCGTTGATAGCAGTAACTCAACTGATAATTCTTTCTTATACATACTTGTTTCAAAATGGCCAGTCCCAGTCCCGTACCATCAGAGGCGTTGTCTTTATAAAATCGTTCAAAGATTTTTAAAGGATCCAGGCCCATCTGTGTGCTGGTGTTGGAAAAATCAAGGTTATCTTCGGTCAATGTAATCCGAATGGACCCTCCGTCGTAATTATGTCTTATGGCATTACTGAAAAGATTATTCACCAAAATCTCTACTAAGGAGCGGTTGGCATAAATGATAAATTCGGCGAGTTCTGATTGTATGTTCAAATTCCTTTTTTGAATGAGTTCCTGGAAGTAACCGAGTTTCTCTTCAATTAAAGTCTTAAGGTTAATTTCTTCCCTTGCCTGGAGCTGATTGTTGTCAATTTTCACCAGGAGTAAAAGAGACTGATTCAATTTTGTTAGTTTCGAGGTGGCTTTATACAGATCTGACAGGATTTCACTTTCTTCTTTCCCCAGTGAATTGGACTGCAGCAGGGTGTCAAGTTTGGAGTTGATCACTGCAAGAGGCGTCATCATTTCATGGGCTGCATTTTCAGTAAACAGCTTGATCTCTTTATAATCCGATTTTACCTTTAAGGATACTTCAAGAACAGCTTTGTTCAGTTCTTTAAATTCTTCAATATTGGTTTGGATTGGCTCAAAAACCTTCTCCTGATTAATGTTAAATGCCTTGATGTTTGTTAATAATTGTCTGAATGGCGACCACATTCTTCTGATCAGGATTTTGTTGACCAGCCACAAAATCAATAACAACGCTATGACAGGTAATAAAATGATCAGGATGATGCTTTTGATCTGTTCCTGACGTTCAAATTTTGAGGCGATGATGAGTATTTCGTAAGGTTGCCCGTTCAGCACCAATTGTGTTTTCAGGTATCTTGCAGACTCTTTATGTTTTTTTTTAGGATTGTAGAAATTTGTGTCAGCAAACGATCTGCGGCTATTGCTCAGCTTATGTATTTTTTTATACTCCACGATTACATCATCGAAACCTTCGGGGGATGGCAGAATATTTTTAACATGAGCAAAGTCTTTTACTTCCAGGAGCTCCTCATATAAGTGGTCCTCGATCTGCCTGTTGATGTATTGACCTAATGTCTGATAAAATAAGAATCCTATAATCAAGAGGCCTGTAAGGGTAATGACAGATAAAATGCTGTTGTAACTGGTAAATAATTTCATGCATCGGTGAATTTATAACCTACTCCATAAACCGATTGAAAATAGTCTTTGCAGCCGGAATCTGTCAGTTTTTTCCTTACATTTTTAATATGTGTATAAATGAAATCAAAACTATCTGCCATGTCCGCTTCATCACCCCATATGTGCACCACTGCCGCGGATTTGGAAATCACCTTGTTTTTGTTGACCAGGAAATATAAAAGAAGGTCAAATTCTTTTCTGGTTAGGTACACAAGCTGGCCATTTACTTTGACTTCCTTTGAGGCGGTGTCAATTTCCAGTTCATTGAAACTCAAAAGGCTGTTTCCATTGAAATTACGTCGTCTTATAATCGCTAGTGTTCTGGCATAAAGTTCGGATAAATGGAAAGGTTTGATCAGGTAGTCGTCAGCACCGAGGCTTAATCCTTCAATTTTCTGATCCAGGGAATTGCGCGCTGAAATGATGAGTACGCCATCTGCCTTATTGAGCTTTTTAAGATACTTTAAGAGCTGAAGCCCTTCTCCATCAGGAAGGGTTAAATCCAATAAAACGCAGTCATAATCGTAAATAGACAATTTTTGATATCCCTGTTCATAATTTGAAGCACAGTCACAAATATTTCCTTCAGCCGTCAAATACTGGTCAATACTTTGCCTTAAGCCTTCTTCGTCTTCAATAATTAGAAATTTCATACGTAAATATGATATTAAAATCTGAAGACTCTTTGAAGTTGGCCCCCATATTTCCCGATCGCAATCCGCTTCAGCAGATTTACGATGTAGTCGAACTGGGATTTTTTAGCTGATGCTTATTGGTTTGAAAGATTTTGTTTTTGAATATCTGCAGGCGCTGCAGAGCCTCTTCCAATTCCCGTTCCAGCAACGTATATTGATCTATTAAACTGAAGTCAATAGTTTGTTTTGGATCTGTAATCAGTGGTTTAAGTTGCCCGAAATATTCGCGTAGTCTATTTTTCAAATCTGCGCAAATACGGTTTAGACCTGAAAGTCTGTCAAAATCACTTTTGACCAGCATAAAGGAAGCTTTTTTAAAGAGCTTATTAAGCGTGGTCAATTCGCATTCGATAAACGACAGGTCAGTGGTCCATTGCTTGCCAATGAGGAATAGTTCCTGTAACTCTGTTTCGAGTTCATTGTTTTCAATTGTTGTTGCAGGTGTCATAACATAAGGTTTAATAATGTGTAAATGTTCCCTTAATTCACTGTTTTTCAATTGATGGAGCTCAGTTTTATACATGTTTTATACATGATATTCATCACGTTTTGAGGGGAAAATGGCTTGGTTTCAGACTGGGGTCTTCAGAAAAGATCGTTTTGCTTATTTATTAATGACAAGACCACTGAACAGCTTTCATGGAATTTAATCGATAAGGAGTCTTTTAACAGATCTTCCTGGTTTAAAAAGCTGTGTTAAATCAAGTTAATCCGTGACGCGGATCATTAAATAGTCGCGTAATAACCTGGAAATTTAGGGTTTAATTTAATGGATATGAAGATTTTAGTGAATTTGGTATTTTTGTTAGGTGCTGTTTCAGCAGTAAAATGCCAGGAAGCCAAATCTCAGCAGGCAATCTTAGCTGAAATGAAAAAGTCAACCTTCGGTATTGAATTGTGTTATCCAAACTCTGTCAAAAGGTTTTATAAGGCAAACGGCTTTAATTATGCATGGATCAAACCTAAAGACAAGGCGGGCCAAACCTGGACGGGGATGCTTTTGCTGGACTGTGTGCTTCAATTTGGACTTAATCATAACGATTACCATCCAGAAAAACTGTCCTATGACAGCTTAAGAACCATGATCAATGAGCCTGAAAAGGTCAGTGAGGTAGCCAAAGCTCAGTATGATCTGTTGCTGACTGATGCGCTGATTACTTTTATGAACCATTTGCATTACGGAAAGCTCAACCCTGAAGTTAGCTCAGCAAAGATAGATGGTGGAGGGTTAAAGGGATTTAGTGCCGAATCTGAGCTCATCGGTGCGCTAAAAGGAAAGGACTTCATGTTGACCCTGCTCAGCGTACAACCAAAGACTAAGGAATATGAGCAACTACAAAGTTATATGAGACTGATAAAGGGACAGTATGTCGACGACTGTTATGAAGTGCCCGAAACTGAGGCAAGAAAAATTGCCATTAATATGGAGAGACTAAGATGGGCGAATATTAATGGATTTAATTATATCCACATCAATATTCCGTCCTATTCAGTAAAGCTACACGAAAAAGATACCACTTATGATTTTAAGGCAATCGTGGGCAAAGCTGAAACACAAACGCCTGTGTTGAGCAGTAGTGTAACTCAAATTACTACCGGACCGGACCGCAAGGTTCCACAACATGTTTTTACGCAAACGCTCTTGCCACAGGCTATTAAAAACTCGGATTTTTTTGAGCACAATCATTATGAGATATACGATATCAAGGGAAAGCATATTGCAATAAACAGTTACAGGATAAGACAGATAAATAGTAATCCGGCGCATTATTTTGCCCGGCAGTCCAATGCTTGCGACAACTCTTTAGGCGCGCTGGTATTTCAATTCTCAAATAAATTCAATATTTATTTACACGACAGCCCCAATCAAGCACTTTTTGAGCGAGATCTAAGGGCGCTAAGTCATGGATGCATCCGGGTTCAGCAGGCGGAGAGACTGGCTGAATTGCTACTAAAGTACGATGGTTCAGAAAGTAAAATTCCCTTGATGCAGAAGTCGGTAAATGCCTATCAGAAAAGGAACTTCATACTGAGGAACCCGGTTCCGGTTAAGATCACATACCTCACTTGTGAGATCCAGGAAGGACTGCCGGTTTTTTACAAGGATATTTATCATTTGGATGAAACCCTGGAAAACCAGCTTTATGGAATGAGTGAGCCCAGCCTCGCCGATAATTTATGAAGTGAATTTTGTTAAGAATTATTATGGGGCGTATGTGTTGGGAATCCTGGAACGTGCAGTTCGGCGTGAGGAAATAAGCATTAGTGAGGTATCCAGAAGAATGAAGGTCTCTCGAAGGACTTTGTATAACTGGTTTGAACAGCGTACATTAGATATAAGTCTATTATCAGCTATAGGAAGGATCATCAACCATGATTTCAGCAAAGAGCTTGGTGAGGATTTGAGTTTCAGTGATGATCAACCTGGTAAGGTAGATAAAACGCATCTTAAATTGTCAGACCCCTCTCTTCCAGAAGAGCATGTGCATTACTGGATGCGGAAGTACATTGTTTTACTCGAGGAATATAATCAGCTCACCGATAAAATTGAACTTTAGCGTCAAACCGATCCTTCATCCCTCAGTCCAGTCTGTGGTTCAGCTAGAAGTTTTGAACTGGGTTGGTTCATTTTATCAGAATTCTCGTTTTTATATTATTAGTTTATGCAGCCAATTAAACGAACTGCCTGGCGAAATGATGAAAATGCGCTTGTCATCAGCAGGACCCTTTTACAGCAGATTAGTTCTTCAACTTGGTGATGCGACTAATGTCGATCAGGCATAGCTGATTGCCATTCTTTTCTATCAGGCCCTCTTCCTTAAAATCTGAAAGTGTTCTGCTTACTGTTTCCAGGGCAACTCCGGCCAGTTCAGCTAGCTCGTCTCTTGATATGTTTAACAGGATGGGAGAGGCTGAGGTCTTACTTAAACGCAATAGCACCTGTGCGATGCGTTTTCGTACCGAAAGGTAGGCCAGTTCTAATAGCTGTTCTTCTTTTTGGTGGATGTCTTTGGACAATATTTTGATAAACTGACGACTTACTTCCGGATATTTGTTCAATAAGTTTACAATAAGTTCCTTTGGCAATAAACAAACCGAAGTATGTTCCGTTGCCTCAGCAGTCTCAGTGTACGCTCCTTCAAGCAATAGCGAGTCCAGGCCGATGTAGTCGTCTGGTTTATATAAACTGGTGATCAATTGCCGACCATCAAGGGCTCGTTTGATCATTTTGATGCTGCCCTCCATAAGCAGGTATAATCCCTGAGGGCTGTCTCCTTCATAAAACAGCACCTGTTTTTTTTTTATGCGTTTGATTTTACGGCCGGCAATAAGCGCTTTAAGCTCGTTCATCCCATCTCCCGGGTTCAGCGATAGTCTCTCCAGGTGATTTAATGTACTGCGGTAGGCATCTTTCTGTTTTTGCCATTTGTTGATTCTGGTTTCTATTGCAGTGATTAATTCCATATCATCAAAAGGCTTGGTCAGGTAATCATCAGCACCCATTTCCATGGCCTTTCTGAAATCAATCCGTTCGGTCTTGGCGGTCAGGAAAATAAATGGTATTTCAGAGGTAGCACTGTTTTTGCCGAGTAAATACAACACTCCATATCCATCCAGTTCGGGCATCATAATGTCGCACAAAATAATATCAGGCTTATGCTGGCTGGCAAGCTCGATTCCTGCTTTTCCGTTATTAGCCTTAAGTGCTTTGTATCCGGATAGTTCCAGTATCTCCGCACAGCCTTCCCTGATATCGTTGTCGTCTTCGATGATCAATACAGTTTTCATGATTCCAGATGAAGGTAAAAAACTTAAAGTGTGACAGATGGTAAGTTAGGCAATTATTTTCCATTAACACAGATAAAAATTAAAATTTGTTCCGAAATCTACTTCACTTAAATGGATATATTGATATAAAGTAAGTACAGTATTTATTTGAGTTTATAATAATGTTTATCAATATCTTATGTTATTTATGTCATGTTCTGATTGAATCTTAGGTGCGAAAAATTTCCTGGTTTTTCCTGCTGTTGAGACGCAAATAGAAAAAAAAGAGCAAGCCTCTTGTAAATTACACCTTAAAACCGCACCCATTTTATCTTCATCAATCCGGGGCATTAATAAAAATCAATTTTCCCAGCTGTTAAGGGTATTTATCGTTTCGTGGGCTATTTCTTCCAAAGCTTCGGTGGTTAGAAATGCCTGATGTGGTGTAATCAGTACATTAGGCATCCTCATCAGTTCCGACAATAGCGGATCCCTGACCTGGTCTGCTTCATGATCTTCAAAAAATAAGCCATGCTCATTTTCATACACGTCAAGGCCTAAATAGCCGATTTTACCTCTTTTCAGCGCATCCAGGGCGTCTGTTGTTTTGATCAAACCTCCGCGTGCGGTATTGATGATCATCACTCCTGTTTTCATTTTTTCAATGCTCGTGCAGTCAATAATTTGTTTGGTCTGTTCATTTAACGGGATATGGAGGGAAATGACGTCAGCATTTTTATACAGAGCATCCAGGTCAACCATCTCAATGTCGGGTAAATTCTGCCCGGGGAGGATATCATATCCGATAATTTTGCACCCAAGTCCCTTGAAAATTGGTATTGCCGCCTTGCCGATGTGTCCCAGGCCAATCAAGCCTACTGTTTTTCCGTAGAAATTAAAGCCAATTAAGTTATTCAGGCTAAAGTTAAAATGTTGACATTGTTGGCTTGCCTGCACCAGATGACGGCTTAATGCAAGGGCAAGGGCGGCAGCATGTTCAGCAATCGCCTGGGGTGAGTAGGCCGGTATGTTTGCGATCTTTATTCCATATTTTTCTGCGGTGACCCTGTCAATATGATCTATTCCAACAGATCTGGTGGCAATGTACCTTATCCCTAAAGCTGCCAGCTTGTGAATAACAGGTGCGGTGACGTTATCATTGGTGAAGACGACCACTGCATCTGCCCCCTCGGCAAATGAGGTGGTTTCCGTACTCAATGTCCGTGTGGTAAAAACAAGGTCATGCCTTTGGTTATTGGCATGTAGCATCAGGGATTTCTCAACGGATTTTGTGCTGTAAAAAATTGCTTTCATGATTGGAAAAATTAAATGTATTGAGTTTGATAATTCAGGTGAATGAATTGTATCGCTATTTCTTCCTGAAAACCAGTAATGGAAGCTTGGAAACGGAAGAAAATTCAGCAGAAATACTGGATAAAAAGATTTTTTCAAAAATTGTTCTCCTTTGATTGCTGAACATAATTAATATTGACGGTTTGATGCTTTTTATATTTTTGTTGATGTTTGCGATCAATGTTTTTTCATAATCGAGGGTGTCGAAAACTGCACTAATGTGGTGTTTATTGAGTTTTTGGGTTAAAGTGTTGAAGGTCCGGGTGTCGGCAAGGTAATCCAGTGGGGTTTTAAGGTGCAACAGGGTCACTTTTGCATCGATCGAGGTGCTGAAGCTTGTTACTTTCTTTAGCTCATCGTCAAGATCAAACAAATCTGATGCGTAGCAGATACTGAGGATTTCGGTTCTTTTGTAGAATGGAGGAACAGCGATGACTGGAACTTCAGATTTTTTGATCAGGGTGGCTGTATTGGATCCAAGCAATCGACTGGTTTTGCCATTTCCATTCCTGCTGATGCAAATGTAATCGAAACTGTTTTCCTTCGCGAAGGTCATGATATTGTGGTCAGGATTTGCTCCCTGTTTTGCAACGCAATGCAAAGGTTCTGTGAAGGATAGCCTAAGCGATTTATATACACCGGCTATAAACCTGCGCAGTTTCTTGTTGATTTTCGCAAATTCGCTGTTTTCAAAGGAATTGAAAACCCTCTCACTCCATCTGCTTGGTCTTGGGACCAGGTAGGAATGGAAAAATGTGATCTGGCAGTCACTTTGCATGGCAAGTTGCATGGCAAAACGCAATGCCCCCTTTGAGTTTGTGGAGAAATCTGTTGTCACAAGAATCTTTTTCATCATCTGTAATTATGTGGTATGCAGTTCAAACCTAACTTGATTTTCTGGATCAGCCGGTGATCACCATCAGCGGTTCCGGTGATCTTTGTCATGTATTTTTTTTTATGGATTATGAAACTTTGAGCTGGAAATAAGCCTCATCTTAATATAAAATATCATGAAAACTACCTATCTCAATAATGACGCTGCACAATACTGGTGGCTGATGTTTTGTTCCGGAGTATTATTTATAGGACTGGGAATCTGGATGCTTGCCGCCCCAGTCTCGTCTTATCTTTCCCTAAGCCTGTTGTTTGCCTTCGGGATGATTTTTGCCGGGATTTTTGAAGTGACCTTTTCGGTAAGTAACCACAAAAGGCTTCATGGCTGGGGCTGGACTTTGAGTGGGGGGCTGATTGACATTTTCCTTGGAGGCTATCTTTTAAATCTTCCGTTACTGACCATGGTGATCATGCCGGTAATCATTGGCTTATGGATGCTCCTTAGGGGATTTATGGCCATAAGCAGTTCTATTGAACTTCGTGCCTATGGAGTACTGGACTGGGCCTGGCTTTTGCTGACAGGTATCCTGATTGTCGTTTTGTCGGTATTGATTATTGCAGATCCTCTTTTTGGCGCCATCAACATTGTCGTTTGGACCGCTTTCGCGTTCTTATTGTCGGGAATATTCAGAATACTGTTATCCCTGCAGCTCAGGAGTCTGGCCAGAAATCTCTATTGAATCTTCCTTGCTCCAGGAATCATTGACAACCGGTAAATATTAAAATACAGCTGACATGAGCAAATCCGAGATCGTCTTTCTTGACGGACCGCAATCCAGGTGGAAAGAGTTTATCTTCACCTTAAAAACCATGAGGGAGTTTATTCGCGGATTCAGGAAGCTTCATTTTCTGGGGCCCTGTATTACCGTATTTGGATCTGCCCGTTTCAAAGAAGGACATCCTTATTATGAGCTGACCAGAAAGGCTGGGGCAGCATTTGCGTCACTTGGTTTTACGATCCTTACAGGTGGCGGCCCGGGTTTGATGGAGGCAGCAAACAGAGGAGCCAAAGATGTTAACGGCCGTTCAGTGGGCTGCAATATCGAACTTCCTTCCGAGCAGAAACCAAATCAATATCTGGATAAATGGGTTTACATCAATCATTTTTTTATCAGGAAGGTTTTGCTGGTGAAATATTCCTTTGCTTTTGTGGTTATGCCGGGAGGCTTTGGCACTCTGGATGAATTCTTTGAAGCGCTGACCCTGATCCAGACCCGTAAGATCAGTAATTTCCCGATCATCATCTTTGGCAAAGAATTTCACCAGGAACTGATCGCTTATATATTGCGTTTGCAAAAGGAGGGAACCGTGACAAGGGGAGACACAGAACTGTTTCTGGTTACCGACAGTATTGAGGAAGCTGTTGATTTAATTCGGGAAAAAAGCATCAAACAATATGGGTTAAAACCCAGACAGAAACCACATCCTTTTCAATGGCTTTTTGAGCATAGCTAGCAGGCCTCCTCCAGTGCCGATAATCATGCTTAAAGATGATGATTGTCACTATTTAAATTGCTGTTACTTAGCATCTTTGAAGCGTAATCGGGTATTTGAACACAAAATTGTAATCCCATGAAAAAGATCTTAATCCCAACTGATTTTTCCAGCTCAGCTAAAAATGCGGCCAATTATGCAATGCATCTTGCAAAACAGATGAAAGCCAATGTCAAATTGTGTAACGTGGTCATGGTTCCCCTGGAAGTTCCCTTGGCAGCACATGTTTCAGCCCCGTTAATCACATTTGAGAGTCTGGAGTATGAAGTTGAGCAGGAGTTGAAACGTTATGTCAAAAAACTAAAGGAAAGAGATGAGCAGGAAACAGCTCCCGACAGCTTCCACCCTTTGATTGAATATGCCGTGGGCATAGGCAGCGTGGCAGATGCGGTAACAAATTTTGCAGCCGACCGTGAAATAAGTCTAACGGTCATGGGCATGTCCGGGGCAGGAGGAATAGGGAAATTTCTAATAGGAAGCAGCAGCAGGGCGATGGTTGAGGCCACTAAAACGCCTCTTCTGCTGATTCCCGATGAGGCCAGATTTTTGGGCATCCGTAAGATTGCAGATTTTTGGGCATCCGTAAGATTG
>NZ_JBFTIZ010000203.1:0-7555 GCF_056395165.1 Pedobacter sp. 10L46_2 | reverse complement strand
GGTCTATACTGCATGGTCTACCCGCCTCGCTTACTAGTTTAACATATTCAATTTTGCCATTTTTCAGGCGGCTGCTTACTAAGAAAGCACCATAGGCCCGCAATTGCTCAAAGCTTGCATCTTTAGCCTTGTTCCAGTTTGGAAATATTCTGATCACCTGTTCATAACTCTGCATCATCATTTCATTTATCGTTAATGGAACCGCGGCAAGGGTTTCTGTCCCTCCACCATCAGCAGTGATCCACAGATTTGGAAGCGATTGCAGTGCAATCCGGTCTTTCAGCTGTTTAATAATTTCATCAGAATCATATCCAACCCTTACCGCGGCAGGAAAACAGGTTTCAATTCCATTACCCAGCGTATTTGCCCATTCACCCGGAGCGTTCATTCTTTCCTTCCATCTGCTTACATCACTAAGCAGGATCTGGTTAAAAGCTGAATCCGTTTTAGGGCCACATACACCACCCGGAAGTATCAACCCATGGATAGAAACCCGTGCCAAACCGGAAATACGGCTATGCCTGACAGAAGGGCTCTTTTCAACTTCTTTTAAGCTCAGTTTACCATCTACTTCACCCACAGTAAAATCACTTATATGTTTTACAATATGCTGCCATTTATCTACCCTTTCAGGGTCGACTTTTAAAAAGCTACTTACATCAATGATTCCCTTAAATAACATTTTCACAAGGCCAACAGAAAGTGTCGAATTAAAATCGCCCAATTGATCTCGCCATTTCCCCTTATTTTTAAGGTTTGGCATCACCTCACCATAATGATCCATATAAATCACATAACGCCCGTTCTCAAACTTTAAATAATCCTCCCAAAAATCAGCACATTCCAGCATATAAGGATAAACTTTTTGGGCATAGGCGGTGTCATAAGTACTGTAAAAACGCATCAGCATATTCCCTACACTAAAAACAGCGTTGATCTTTTGGCCTAAAAATTTATATCCTCCATCAATGGTATTCTCCTTTGTCGCATATCTTTTTTCCATTTCATCCGGAGTAAGCGGCCAGCGGGTAGTTACCAATCCCTTAGGGCCTATTCCAACGGGATAATAAATCCCTTTAATATGAAGTAATTCCTGGGCGTGTTGTTTTCCCTTTTCCATATAATCCAATAAGGGCTGATCGAAATTAGCCGTCTGATCTATGTAATTGGACGAATATGCAGCCCAATAGGGAGCCTGGTAGTTATAATTTAAATGATAATCCCCTCCCCATGAGGATGAATCCCTGGTTATAAATGGTCCCCAGATACCGGGAGCAAATTTATTCCCTCTTGAAGTAGATCCGAACAGATATTGTGAAGCATAGTAATACTTCTCAATTAAGGAGTCGCCAATTTGAACGTTTGAGCGGCTCCAAAAATCCTTCCACCAGCCCTCATGTTCTTTCTTTATGGCCGCAATTGAATTTTGTGTTGTAGACTGCGCCTCTTGGATCGTCTTTTCCTTCCAATCATTTTTATCGCAATTGGTATACATGGTAACAGATAGGGTGAGTTTCTGGTTGGCTTTCATATTAAGCGTCCCATCTTTCTCAACTTTTCCGCCCAGTACTTTTAGTGCGATAGCAACATGCGAAGGCCATTCCAGTAATGGAGTATTCTCGAAAGAGCGGGTTACCCAAATCACATCTCCATTAATACCTTTTGTGTTTACAGAGGTATTTCCTTCAGTAGCATTTAAGGCAAGGTTCATTGTAAAGGCCTTATTTGCTGTAAATTCTGCAATCACCGTATTCGTTGTAGCCGATACCCAGGAGTTAAGGATTACTGTAAGATCATCCTTCGTAAACTTTCCCGCAATTAAGGCCCTGTCCTGAATTTGTTCTGCATAATAATTAGCGCCCTTAAGGGCGCTAATATGAACTTCCAACCATCCTGGCAAAGCAATACCTCCTCCGGGATAAACCGGATATGCCCGCCAGAAATCATTTTTACCTAAGTAGAACAACAATTTATCAGGGCTACCACCAAGGGTAAGCCCAATATCTCCATTTCCCGCCAACGGACCATCTGGAGTTTTTGACGTTGGCACCTTTTTAGGCGCAGTTGCGAAAACAGCTTTATATCTTCCTGAATATATTTCCTGTGCCTTACTTTTTTGAGCAAAACAGAACAGGATCAGAAACATGGCCCACAGACTACGCACTACCTAAAAGTTTGGATTCTGTGTCCACACGCCTTTCATAATATCCATTTGGCTCAATGGAATCGGAAAAAGGTAAGACTTAAACTTTCTCTTTGTTCCTTTGGCATCATAAGCTACCTGAGGGATAACCTGATCTGCTATTTTCCATCTGATTAAATCGTTGTACCGTAAACCCTCAAAGGCAAGTTCTACTCTACGCTCGTTTCTAATGATTTCACGGGTCAGCACAAGCTGTGCCGGCATATTAACTCCAGGTCTTGCCCTTACATCATTCAATGCCTTTAAAGCACGCGGGTCAGCACCTTGCCCATTTTCAAACATGGCCTCAGCATACATCAGCAACAGATCGGCATAGCGGATTTTAACCATATGCTGATCACTCAATGTAGCACCAGATGCATTATTTATAGCAGGATTTACCCATTTTTTAAAGGCCATAGTGGTATAAGGAATTTGTCCTTCAGCCGTACTTCCAGCTTGTTTAAAGCCTCCCGGATTGTATGCCCACGGATCCCCCGCTTCAAAAATGGTCATCTTTCTGCGCGGATCATTTGGCTCATAAGCATTCTTCAGTTCTACCGTTGGAAATACCGACATACGCCCACCAATAACCTGATCCAAAGAGTGATAATCATCTGGGGCTTTAAATTGCACAGAGAACATGATCTCTTTGTTGTTAATTTGATTACCAAAAAATATACCTGCATAATTATCAGAAAGCCTAAACGGATTACCGGCATCACCAATTAATGTCCAGGCTGCATCAGCCGCCTCACCATATCGTTGATTATTTAACAGCACCCTGGTTTTAAGCGCTATTGCTGAACCTTTTACTGCACGGCCGTCACTAAATGCAGTTGCTGGCAAGTAAGAAATGGCCAAATCAAGATCTTTCAGGATCTGGGCAACTACCTCGGTTTTAGGTGATCTGGGTGTTTTCAAAAAATCGCCATCCAATGTAGCTGGTTTCAAAATAAGTGGCAAATCTCCATAAAGCTGGGTAAGATCATTATAGTAAAAAGCCCTTAGAAACAAAGCCTCGCCTTTCATTTTGTTCCGTACAACATCTGTAATTACACTAACACGGTCTATGTTGTCCAGAAAATAATTACAATAAGCAATTCCCTGAAAACCAAAAGTAAAAGATTTACTCACAATTCCTGTTGTCGCAGAATTATGCTCTCCCCTCATTACAATATCAAATGCTTCGTAATTAGAGGTATTGGACGCATTGTCAGACAGCGCTTCCCAGTAAAGGGAATTACCGCTTTGCCCTGCCCCATTGGAAATAATTGGTTCTTTAAGCTTATAATAGCAAGCTATGAGTGCCTTATTGGCCTCTCCTTCTGTTTTCCAAAAATTTTCGGAATTGGGATTAGAAAGCGGATCTGTATCTAAAGTCTTCTTACATGAAAACACCATTGTGCTCAACATCATCAGAAGCATTGTTTTTATATATATAGTCTTCATAACATCAATGATTATAGTGTTACTTTCACACCGAATGAATAAATTTTAGCCTGGGGGTAAATTGCTGCCCGGCCACTGGCTGCTGCCCGTTCAGGATCGCTCCCTTTAAAAAAGTCGCTAAATGTTAGCAGATTGTCTCCAGATACATATAATCTTAGTGCCTGAATTTTAGCTCTGTTAATTAGCTTGGCCGGGAAGCTGTAACCCAGCTGAAAATTCTTTAACCTCAAATAAGAAGCATCCTGTAACCACCAGTCAGAAACCTGAGTATTAGGCGTATAATTTTCGTTGAAAATATGAGGGATGGTATTTGATGTACCTTCTCCATCCCAGGCATTTCTCCAGAACGTAGGCGGCGGCCCTGCTTGTCTGAATGGCGCAATTCCCCATTCTTTAACATAGATCTTACGGCCTTGAATTCCCTGGAAGAAGAAACTCAGATCAAAGTTTTTATAATCAGCGTTGAAGCTTAGTCCGTAATTAAATTTAGGGAAAGCCCCTCCAACAACCATTCGGTCATCTGTAGTAATTTTGCCATCAGGAACACCATTTGGCCCACTTACATCTTTGTATTTCATGTCGCCAGGTTTAGGTTTAACAAGTGGAGTTGGACCATTGTCAATTTCGGCCTGATTTTGATAGATGCCATCAAATACGTACATAAAATAAGAGTTATAAGGCAGCCCTTCCTGATTGATCGTTCCATTGCCGCCATTAATTTCACGCGCACCATATTTCACTACCTTATTTTTGTAGGTCTCAAAATTCCCCTGCACTTTATAATGAAAATCATTGATCTTGTTTTCGTATCCCAGCGAGACTTCGAAACCAGTGTTGTTCATTTCGCCAAGGTTTACTGTTGGACCGGCAACGCCTATAAAATCAGGCACCTGAAGTGGCCTCAAAATATCCGTTGTGTTTTTAGAATACCAGTCTACGCTACCAAACAACGATGATTTAAATAAACTGAAATCCAGACCTATATCGGTTACCGTAGTCGTTTCCCAGGTAATATTTCTATTAATCAGATCGGTTCGGGTTACCCCTTGCTGTAAAGAGCCTCCAATATTGTATAAAACCGGATTCAAAACATCCTGATATGGATAAGGCATTGATTCACCACCAAGCGATCGATTAACATTCTGGTTCCCAACCTGTCCCCATGATACCCGCGCTTTTAGGTTATCCACCCAATCAACAGATTTCAGGAAGTCTTCCTGCGAAATTCTCCATCCGGCAGAAGCAGATGGAAAAAATCCCCATTTGTTTCCTTTCGGAAAACGTGAAGAACCGTCATAACGGAAGTTTCCTTCCAGCAAATATTTCTCCTTGTAATTGTAATTGATCCTTCCAAATAGCGATTGTAGTGCCCATTGATAAGCATAACCATCGGCCAGCTGTCCACCCGGAGAATAAGACCCAAGTTCGATCAAATCATCAGAAGGGGCATTTCTTTTAAAGCCCTGTAAACGATCGTAGCGAAAAGTTTCCTGACTTCCTCCCAATAACGCAGAGAAGTTATGTACTTCATTAAAGGTTTTGGTATAATTTAATGTTCCGAATACAGTATACTGAACATCCTTTTCGTTTCGAACGGTCAGGTTATTTTCACCTACGGTTCCGTTCCATTGTGTATTGTACAAGTATTGTCCGCTTGCATCCGGCAGGAACATATATCCCGGTACACCAACAACATGTACCTTCGTTTGCTTATCATTATATTTTACTGCGCCTTTAATCTCTCCTTTTAATCCAGGAAGAATATCTACATCAAGAAATGCAGATGCCAGTGTATAATAGTTCTTGATATACCTTCCGCCATTTTCTGCCGTGGCCACCGGATTCTTATTTCCACCTTCCTGAATAAAGGCTTTAGCAGCATATCTTCCACTTCCATCCGGAAGTTTTGGTGTAAATGTAGGGTGAGCARCTAAGGCACTTAAAATCTGGTCTTCTGTCGAATTTCCATCAAAATTATTATTCAATGCAGTCTCATTCCGGTCTCCTTTAGAAAAAGCAATGTTGGTTCCGAAAGTGACTTTATTGTTCAAACTTGTTTTAAAGTTAAACTGTGCATCATATCTTTTATAACCGGTTGCTATAAGGATACCATCCTGATCAAGATAGCCGGCACCAAAATTATACGTTGTTCCTTCCTTACCACCATTAACACTCACATAATGCTGTTGCATTGGAGCTGTGCGAAAAATCGCATCCATCCAGTCGTAACTTGGGTATTGTGCAGGATTTGTAATGGCACCCTGGCGGTATTGCTCAATCTGATCGGGGGTATAGATTTGGTTGGCACTGGTACCGGTGTGCGCAATTGCTTTATTAAGCAATTCCATAAATTCAACAGAATTGGTAATCCTATCATAGATAGAAGTGGCCCTCTGACTGCCATAATTATAGCTATAGTCAACATTTAATCTTCCTGCTTTACCAGCTTTGGTGGTTACCAAAACCACCCCATTTGCAGCCCTGGAACCATAAATTGCTGCCGAAGCAGCATCCTTTAATACAGAGATACTTTCTATCTGATTTGGGTTTACATTATTTAAATTACCTTCTACACCATCTATCAAGATAAGTGGATCATTGCCTGCACCACTAAAAGTACCCTGACCACGAATTTGTATAGTTGCACTCTCTGCTCCCGGCTGACCAGAATTCTGTGTTACCTGCACACCCGGCATTCTGCCTTGTAATAAAGAGGTTGTGTTTGGTGCCTGCCTGGTGGTTAACTCTGTACCCGTAACATTACTTACAGCCCCGGTGAGGTTCACTTTCTTTTGTGTGCCATAACCTACCACCACAATCTCAGAAAGCGCGCTGCTTTCTTCTTTTAACACCACATTAATGGAGGTACGGTTATTTACAGGAATTTCCTGTTGTGCAAAGCCAATAAAGCTAAATACAAGCGTTCCCGTTCCATCAGGCAAGGTCAGCGCATAATTGCCATCACCATCTGTTATGGTACCGGTATTGCTTCCTTTAAGTTTTATATTAACACCAGGCAATGGCCCGCCCTTTTCGTCAGTAACCTTTCCTTTAAGTTCTAATTTTTGAACCGAAGTACTTTTTGCTGGTATAATATCGGCCACATTATCTTTAATGATCACCGTTTTGTCCTTAAACACGTAAGTAAAAGGTTGCCCCTCAAAACAGCGTTTTAATACTTCTTCAAGCGTTTCATTGTTAACTGAAATATCTACTCTTTTCGCTTTCTTTATATCTTCCAGATTGTAAAAGAAATCGTATCCACTTTGTTTACGGATTTCTTTAAACAATTGTTGCAGACTGGCATTCTTTTTTGAAAAGGTGATACGTTGAGCCTTACTTGCCTGGGCAATCTGCAAAAAGAGGGTGATTAGTAAAATTGTAGTAATCTTAACTCTCATAATTAGTTTACTATGATCTGTCTCTTTAAATCTGCGTAAAGCAGAATTCATAATCAGCAGAAATTTAGGTACAAAGCTCCGCGGCTTACATACAGATTGTTTGTAAAAGTTCATACATTTGTTTAGTTGGGGTTTAACGAAAAAATAACTCTTGGAGGGTAATCCCAGCCATTTTTTACCGGGAGTGGTTCGAAGCACTTCCGGTTTTTTAGGCTTTGCCTGGTTGTTACAGCATAATACCGATTCCAGGCTTTATTACCTCAAATCAGGGTATAAGTTGTGTGGTCATTCTTCTTCTCATGCTGTTTATTTTTTTGGTTAGTTATTAATATTTGCTTGTTTATTTTTTATCGCGCAATACCGTGATCCGATTGCCTTCAATTACAAAATGTATTTTGTTTGTGGACTCCATAATTCCTAATACCGACGATATGTTTTTTGAGCGGGAGATCAAGCCACCAAATTTCACATCATCAAACTCGCCTTTATAGATCACTTCTACATCATACCATCTTGCTAC
>NZ_JBFTIZ010000202.1:0-9754 GCF_056395165.1 Pedobacter sp. 10L46_2 | reverse complement strand
GGTTTGCTCCAGCTCGCCTGTGAGCAGATATTCCTCTTTTAAGGGTTGTGGTGCCATTCTGGGGTAGATGCAGGACGAACCCAGGAACATCAGTTTGGTCACGTCATTCAGGTACGAGGCATGGATCACGTTGTTCTGGATCATTAAATTCTCGTATAGAAATTCGCCCCTGAAGACATTGTTTGCCATAATACCGCCCACTTTAGCTGCGGCCAGGAATACATATTCCGGTTTTTCGGTTGCGAAAAAGTCGTTTACTTCCTGTTGATTCCTTAAATCTAATTCTTTTGAACTGCGTGTGATAATTTGGGTATAGCCTTGTTGCTGCAATTTTCTTGCTATTGCAGATCCGACCATACCGTTGTGACCGGCTATATAGATTTTTGAAGTATGTTTCATGACTTGGTTTTCAGTTTTTCTTTGGCAAGCAAGTATAAAAACTTACTGTTTGTTGTTAAATACCTCTTAAATAGTCTTTTTGGTTCCTGTATTAAGCGATAAACCCATTCCAGACTATTGTCCTGCATCCATTTTGGTGCCCGCTTTTGTGCGCCTGTGAATACAGGTAGTGCACCTCCGATACCAATCATTAATGCAGGGACTTTGCCTTTCATTTCGGCCATCCACATTTCTTGTTTAGGGCAGCCCAGGGCAACAAAGATCAGGTGAGCGCCGGAATCTTTAATCCGTTGCTCATCCTCCAGCTTTTCTGCGTCAGTAAGCTTGCGAAAGGGTGGGGAATACAGGCCTGCTACCCTTAAAGTTGGATAAGCCTCGCGGATATACGTTTCTGCGGTGTTCAGTGTTTTCTGATCGCCACCGTAGAAATAAACAGACAGGTCGCTTTTCTCGCACTCGGCAAGGAGTGCAGGCAGCAGACTCATTCCGTCTACGCGGTCCTGTTTCAGGTTGTATTCATATTTGAAGCCTTGCGCCAAAGGCATACCATCTGGAGTTACGATATCGGCCTGATTTACCACATCTGCATATTTAGGGGTGTTGTGTGCCTCAATGAGCATATGCACATTGGCAACACAAACGTAAGATGAAACCCTTTCTATGGCGTATTTAAGAATAGCGCCTATAAATTCGTTGTACGATCCACTTGATACATCAATGGAAAGAAGTCGTTTTTTTACTAACATAATGATGCATTTTATTCAAATTGATTTTTAACTGCATATCCTGATTCTTTTAGCATTCTTTCCTTTTGGAAGTGCTGTAAATCTGAGTTCATCATATCGTTGACCAATCCTGCCAGGTCATATTTTGGCTCCCATTTTAATTTTTCTTTACATTTTGAAGGGTCACCGATCAATAGGTCCACTTCTGTAGGGCGGAAGTAACGCTTGTCTACTGCTACAACTTCTTTCCCGATTTCGACCAGGTAGTCCGGATTGCTGCAGGAAACAACTGTTCCTACTTCGTCTACACCTTCGCCGGTAAACTCAAGGGTGATGCCTACTTCATCAAAGGCCATTTTGATAAAATCACGTACGGTAGTGGTAATTCCTGTTGCGATCACGAAATCCTCAGGGGTGTCATGCTGCAGGATCAGCCACATGGCTTCAACATAATCTTTGGCATGTCCCCAGTCTCTTCGTGCATCGAGATTTCCCAGGTATAATTTATCCTGCAATCCCAGTGCGATTTTAGCCGTTCCGCGAGTGATTTTTCTGGTTACAAATGTTTCTCCGCGTAATGGACTTTCATGGTTGAAAAGTATGCCGTTGCAGGCAAACATACCGTAAGCTTCGCGATAGTTGACCGTGATCCAGTAAGCGTACATTTTTGCAACCGCATAAGGTGAGCGCGGATAGAAAGGAGTAGTTTCTGACTGTGGCACTGCCTGTACCAGACCATATAGTTCAGAGGTTGAGGCCTGGTATACTTTTGTTTTCTTTACCAGCCCCAGAATTCTGATGGCTTCCAGGATTCTGAGTGTTCCTATGCCATCGGCGTTGGCGGTGTATTCAGGAGTTTCGAAACTTACCTGAACATGGCTCATTGCACCTAAATTATAAATCTCATCAGGCTGTACTTGCTGAATGATCCTTATTAAGTTAGTTGAGTCGCTTAAATCTCCGTAATGTAATACGAAGCGGATGTCGCTTTCGTGTGGATCCTGATAGAGGTGATCAATACGGTCGGTGTTGAATAGCGAGCTGCGACGTTTAACGCCAGATTTAATTGGGAATGATTTACTTGTTTTTTAAAATTTGAGGCAAAAACAACAATTTGGTGGTGTTGTTTGTGTATGCTTGCCTTATTTGTTTGTAAAAATAAGGTTATATGATGAGAATTGGTAATTATTTATGATAAAATAGTAAATTTTTTTATCTTTTTTAGTTTATATGTGCTTAAAGCTTGAGTTTTTGCCTTCTATTATTACTATAATGATATATTATTATGAATAATTGGTTATTTTAATATTATTTTTTTGTTAAAAATGGGAAGTCTTGTTCTTTTTGTAGCTTAAATTATATATTTGTAAGGCATTTGGTTGTTTTATGCAAAAAAAATGACGATCAATGTTATCTTTTTGTTAAGTTTTATTAAAAATCATCTGAATCCTTATTGTTTTACTTAAATAATGTTAACTTATCATGCAAATTACAAACATATGTTGTATCGGAGCCGGTTATGTAGGTGGCCCTACAATGGCGATTATTGCTAAGCAGTGTCCTGAAATAAAAGTAACCGTGGTGGACCTGAATGAGGCCCGGATAGCTGCCTGGAACGACCAGGATATGGACAATATGCCGGTGTATGAGCCGGGGCTTAGCGATGTGGTTGCTCAAGCCAGGGGTAGGAATCTCTTTTTCTCTACTGATGTGGATAAAGCCATAGACGAAGCGCAAATGATTTTCATTTCTGTGAATACGCCAACCAAAACTTATGGTTCGGGCAAGGGGATGGGCGCGGATTTGAAATGGATTGAATTGTGTGCAAGGCAGATTGCAAGAGTTTCGAAGTCAAATAAAATTATTGTGGAGAAATCGACCCTGCCTGTAAGGACCGCAGAGGCGATAAAGGATATTTTGCAATATGCAGGCAATGATATCGAATTCCAGGTATTGTCTAATCCTGAGTTTCTTGCTGAAGGTACTGCGGTGGAAGATCTGCTGAATCCTGATCGGGTGCTGATTGGTGGGGATTCTTCGCCGGAAGGCAAGCGTGCTATTGAGTCGCTGGTTGAAATTTATAACAACTGGATTCCCAGAGAGCGTATTTTAACAACTAATGTATGGTCATCTGAGCTTTCTAAATTGGTTGCGAATGCATTTTTGGCGCAGCGGATCTCTTCGATCAATGCGATATCTGAGTTGTGCGAGAAAACTGAAGCGGATGTAAATGAAGTTGCCAGAGCGATAGGGATGGATAGTCGTATCGGTCCTAAGTTCCTGAAAGCGTCTGTAGGTTTTGGTGGTTCGTGTTTTCAAAAAGACATTTTAAACCTGGTATACATATCGAGGTCATTCGGGCTGACGGAGGTAGCTGATTACTGGGAGCAGGTGATCATTATGAACGATCATCAGAAAAAAAGATTTGCGTTAAATATTGTTCGTAAACTTTACAATACGGTATCGGGTAAAAAGATTGCGTTTTTGGGCTGGGCTTTTAAAAAGGATACCAATGATACCCGTGAATCTGCAGCGATCTATGTGGCAGATTATTTGTTGAATGAGCAGGCTGAACTCCGGGTGTATGATCCGAAGGTGGTTGAAAGGCAGGTTTATGCGGATCTGGATTATTTGGGTTCCAGAACTGCTGAGCAGAACAGGGCGAGTATAGGTGTTGGGGCTGATCCTTATGAGGTGTGTAAAGGTGCGCATGCAATAGCTGTGCTTACGGAGTGGGACGAGTTTAAGGATTACGATTGGGAAAGGATTTATGACGGCATGTTGAAGCCGGCAAAAATTTTTGACGGACGAAATTTGCTGGATGCAGACAAATTAAGGTCGATTGGCTTTATTGTTCAGTCTATAGGAACCAAGTCTTTAAAGAAGCAGCTGGTTGCTGTTTAAAATCTATATATTCGTTAATTAACATCCCTAAGTTTATTATGTTTAAGTCGAAACCTTCTTTGGTAATTCTGGCTGCCGGTATGGCGAGCCGTTATGGTGGTAACAAGCAAATCGAATCATTTGGCCCTTCGGGCGAAACAATTATGGAGTATTCCATATACGATGCCATTAAGGCGGGGTATGGAAAGGTAATTTTTATTATCCGGGAAGAGTTTTCGGATTCCTTTAAGGCGGCAATTGAGCCCAAGTTAAAAGGTAAAATTGAGCTTGAATATGTTTATCAGAGTTTAGATAAATATAGTGGTGGGCGCGCAATTCCCCAGGCGCGTGTGAAGCCTTTTGGTACGCAGCATGCCTTGTTGTGCTGTAAGGATGTTTTGGATGCTCCTTTCTCGGTCATCAATGCAGATGACTTTTACGGGTTTGATGCCTTTAAGCAATCGTTCGATTTTTTGAGTAATGGTATTGAGGATGGCAAGTATGCTTGTGTTGGATATGAGTTGAAAAATACGTTAAGTGATAACGGATCGGTTACCAGGGGAGAGATCAATGTGAATGCCGATGGTAATATTATTGGCATTACAGAACGGAAAGAAATCTACAAAAAAGACGGAAAAGCATTTACTAAAATTGCAGGGGCTGATCTTGAGCTTGCTTTAGATACCAAGGTTAGCATGAATTTCTTCTGTTTTACGCCGGCCTTTGTGAATTGGAGTGAACTGGAGTATTATAAATTCCTGGATGCGAATCTGGATGACCTGAAAGCAGAATTCCTGATTCCTGAGGTAACCGATACGCTGATTAACTCGGGGAAAGGTGCGGTGAAAGTGATTCCTACCGAGGCCAGGTGGTTTGGTGTTACGTTCAAAGAAGATGCGCCCATTGTGAAGGCGCAACTTCAAAAACTTAGTGATCAGGGGGTTTACCCTGCAAATTTATGGGAGCGGGAAGTGCTCTCGGTAGTTGACCAGGGGGCTTAAAAGCCTTTGATCAACCGAAGCGACGCTCCGAAGGAATTATTTAAAAGCTTGCCCTGGTCCAGCGCTGTAGCAAAACCAATCCTGTAATTATTTTTCAACGCCTTTAGTCCTTCAAGGTAGACTGAAAATTGCTGAACCGGGATGAATATGTTGTTGGACCTGGGGCTGCTGTTGTTTCCTGTTGTATTTCCGTAAATACTTGTTCCGAAGGTTCCGTAGTTCCAGGAATGAGTGATTTTAGTTGCAAACGTCCAGGTATCAATTTCACCTTCAAAACCCAGGTGTACTGCTACAACCCTGTTGTTGATAAAATAGTCTGCCTTTTTTGATGCCTGACCTTCTCTTGCGTCGCTTGCGGGCGTGATCAGGGGATTTCCGATCCCTGGTCCAAAGTAAGACCAGCCATTTCGGTAAAAGGCATTGTTGTAGTAGTCTTCGTCGCCGGACTTGGTTTTTTTAGACCATGGATAGCCTGCCTGATCTTTGGAGTAAAAGAATTCAAATAGCGCTTTTTTCCATTTGAATCCGCTGATTTTGGTGTTTTTGTCGTTGTTTTCGATGCTGACCCCATTTAGACCATCGGCAATGTTGGCGAGCTTTGCCAATGCCCCAACATCATAGAAGTTCTGGCGGTAGATCATGATCTTGAATTTCTCGAAGTTGTATTCGGCACCCAGGTCCAGTGATCCGATCTGGTTGCCGATCTTGGAGCGCCCAACGCCTTTGCCTTTATATGTTTTTCCCAGGAAGACATAATAAAGTGTTTCGAATTTGGATAGGTCGAAGTCCGCGCCGTAAAGATCTTTTTCGTTGCCCCAGAAAGTCTGGTGGTTGAAGCCTCCGTAGAGTTTTAGTTTCCAGTCGGGCTTGCCGATCCGCATGTAAAGGGACTTTTGATGTAAATAGCTGCTTTCTGTGGAGCCTTTTATTTTTCCGAGCAAGCCATGTGCGAAATTTCCCTTTATGGAAAAAAGGCCCTGGAATACCGGGATCGTATAGTAGTTCGGGATGGAGATCTCTAATTTAGGGATGCCCAGTGCGTTCCCTGACATGGTGAAGTTACCTGAGCTTAATGAGGTGTCGCCGTTTAGTCCCATTACATCCTTGCTTCTGCCGGCTTTTAGCTGGAATACGCCAACTCTTAATTTTGCGTAGGCTTCAATTAGGGTGAGGTTGGATTTATTGCCTGCATTTCCTCTTCCTTCGAAACCCATGCCCCAGTCGACTAGTTTTTTTCTGTTGCTATTGCTGTCGGTTTGCAGGTACTGGCTGTAAGGTTTATATGCTCGGAGGATAAGACTGCCGGATACGCCCTCGAGCGGTACGGATCCATATTGATTTGAGCGCATCCAGAAAGGTACTACATCTCCGGTGGTTCCCGTGGCTTGCAGTTCGGCTTCTGTCTGGATTTTATCGAAAATTTGGGCGTTTGTTTTGACGACAACCGTAAAGGTTATAAATAGAAAAAGTACTAAAGATCTGATAATAGGGTAGATAAAATTCATAGGGTTGATGTGATTTGTGTTCGATGTACAGGATAAAACGAATTATTTTTTGATTTTCTTACATTTTTGATGTTATTTTTTGGTTAAATATTGCTTTTAACAATTTATTTACATTTAGTTGTTGATTATTTAATGTTAAAAGTATAGTTTTAGTATTTTTTGGTTTGAATTTTGTTGATTTATTGATGTAAAATTACTTTTTTGCTGAAAATTATATCAAATATATTCTTTTTTCTGCTTAAAAATTTTAAATTTGTGTATGTTTTACACTAAGTCCTCTCCGTAATATGAATTAAACGACGAAATACCAGAAAATACCATTAATAACAGACATATAAATAAAAATCACTCCCTATGATAATAAAAAAAGTCTTAACAACAGGAGGTGTCCGAGTCATCGGTACCTGTATAGTGCTTGGGTTTGCATCAAATCGAATGTACTATGAAATTATAATTGCGGATAATACTAATCCTGAATTCCTATGTTAACACGTTACATCTACCTCCTCAGATATGTTTTGCTAATTACTGATGTAATTATGCTAAACATCGTCTATTTTAGCGCATATTACCTCTCTCTTAGTTTTGGAAAGTCAATTCCAGATGAACTTCACCAGCATTATCTTGTGGTTTGCAATTTAATCTGGCTATTTAATACCGCCGTATTTGGTTTGTATACACTGTATGGTGCCAGAAAACTCACCAGGATCTATCGAGGAACCTGGAGAAGTGTAGCTTTGCACATTGTCCTGTTTACCGGATACCTGATGTTGTCGAAGGATCATGACTTTTCGAAAACCTTCCTGCTGACCTTTTATGTCCTGCTTTGCTTTTCTTTCTTATTGAACCGTTTCTTGGGTACTGCGATACAGTACTATTTCTTAACCCGGTTTAACGGTGCGAAAAAAGTTGCCGTAATGGGCTCAAACCGAACTGCTGTCCGGATTTCGAATTATTTCCAAAAACAAAGGAACATACAGTTTTGTGGCATTGTTGGTGGTGATGAGCACATGTTTTCGGTGAGTGGGAATGAACTTTCTGAAGCGACCTGTACCAAGCTTGCAGAGGCTGCGGGTAATGGTGTGGTGGATCTTTACGTTGCCGTGGCGCCGGAAAGAATGACCGATGTGAAGCCACTTATGCTGGAAGCCGAAAAGCATTGTATCCGGCTTAAATTTATTCCTGATTTCGGAGGGTCTTTAGGGACTCCTTACACCGTAAGTTATCTGGGGGGTGAGTTTCCCATCATAACGCTCCGTAAAGAGCCACTTGAAGAAATGAGCAGCAGATTCAAAAAACGTTTGTTTGATGTGGTATTCAGCTCTTTGGTGATCATTTTTATTTTGAGCTGGCTTTATCCTTTAATCGCTATACTGATAAAGATGCAAAGCAAAGGACCTGTTTTGTTTAAACAGCTGAGAAGCGGCAGGAATGATGAGCCTTTCTGGTGCTATAAGTTCAGGAGCATGAAGGTGAATGATGCCAGTGATAAGAAGCAGGCCACTAAGGATGATGACCGAATTACGCCTATAGGTAAATTTCTGAGAAGATCCAGCTTAGATGAAATGCCCCAGTTCTTTAATGTATTTATGGGTAGCATGAGCGTAGTTGGTCCAAGGCCTCACATGCTGAAACATACCGAAGAATATAAAGCCATAATCAACCAGTATATGGTGAGACAGTTTTTGAAGCCCGGAATAACCGGCTGGGCGCAGGTTAACGGATTTAGGGGAGAGACAAAAGCGACCGAGGATATGGAGAACCGTGTGAAATGCGATATCCACTACCTGGAAAACTGGGATTCTATGTTCGATGTGAAAATTATTTTTATGACCGTATTAAATGTGATGCACGGTGAGGATAATGCTTTCTAATTTTTAACCTATAAAATTAATGAAAAACACCTACGTTTTAATTTTGGCAGGAGGCATCGGAAGCCGTTTCTGGCCAAAAAGCAGGAATAACTTTCCTAAGCAGTTTATTGATATTTTAGGTACTGGAAAATCATTGTTGCAGCTCACTTTTGAGCGATTTTCTGAGCTTTGTCCGCCCGAGAATATATATATCTTAAGTAATGATCAGTATGCGGGTTTGATTGCTCAGCAATTACCGGAGCTGCCGGTATCAAATATTATTGCGGAACCTACCAGAAACAATACCGCACCCTGCATCGCCTATGCGTCCTTTAAAATCGCAGACCTGAATCCRGAAGCAAATATTATCGTTGCCCCTTCAGATCAGCTGATATTGAAGGAAGATATTTTCCTGGAGAAGATCCGGATAGCGCTTGATGGGGCAGATAAAGATGACAGGTTGTTTACGTTAGGCATTTCGCCAAGCAGACCGGATACAGGTTATGGATATATAAAATATAACCCGACCACCTCAGGTGAGATACATCAGGTGATTCAGTTTCTGGAAAAACCAAACCTGGAAAAGGCTAAAGAATTTGTGGCCAGTGGTGATTACCTGTGGAATGCCGGCATTTTTGTATGGAATGTAAAATCGATATTGAAAGCTTTGGAAATACATGCACCCGAGATCTATGATCTTTTTAATAAAGGAAAGGTTTTTTACAATACCGAAGGCGAGAAAGATTTTATAAAGGAATATTACCCATTGTCGCCTAATATTTCCATTGATTATGCCATCATGGAAAAAGCCGACAATGTTTATACTGTGCCGGGTGATTTTGGCTGGTCGGACCTTGGGACCTGGGCCTCCCTTTATGAGGTGCTTGACAAAGACCAGTACAATAATGTTTTTTCCGGTCACCGGGTAAATCTGGCCGAGACAGAGAATTGTATGGTTCAGATTCCGAAGGATAAAGTAGCGGTGATTAAAGGACTGAATGATTATATTGTAGTTGACGATGGCAAAATTTTGCTGATTTATCCAAAAGCCCTTGAGCAAGAGATAAAGGCGGTATCCAATAATGTAATTGAAGTTTGTGGAAATGATTTTTCTTAAGGATTTCTAATAAGGTCAAATAAAGTATGTTTTAAGAACCGGCTATCCCAGCCGGTTTTTTTGTTTTTCTCTGGATATTTTCGTCGCAGCTATCTGGTTTGGTCAGGAGATCTCTCCTTCGCTCGAGATGATTGTTATGACTCATGCAAGTATTTTTTAATATAATTTATGCCGCAATTAATTGATTACTGACATAAGGTTTCTGATGACTTACCACTGCAACCACTCTTAGGGCAATCTTATTTCTTATTGCATTTAAGATGCTCATGGG
>NZ_JBFTIZ010000201.1:0-7575 GCF_056395165.1 Pedobacter sp. 10L46_2 | reverse complement strand
ACTCTTGTGTAATTATGAAAATTGCTTATATATCTTCCTATCCACCCCGTGAATGTGGTATTGCCACTTTCAACAACAATCTACTTAAAGCGATCGGCTCCAATAAAAAAACAGTATCGGAAGACAGTTTCGTGGTAGCGATGAATGATTCAGATTCTTTAGATGAATATGAATACCCTAAAGAGGTTAAATATGTAATAAGACAAGAAAACCAGAAAGATTATATCCGTGCCGCTGATTACATAAACACCAGTATTGCTGACGTTTGTATTTTAGAGCATGAATATGGCATTTATGGCGGAGAAAGTGGAGTTTATATTCTGCCACTCATCGCAAGGCTTCAAAAACCACTTATCACTATTTTCCACACCATATTAAAAGACCCTAATTATATGCAGCTTACTGTTTTGCGCGAGATCGCAAAACACTCTTCCAGAATTATAGTAATGAGCCATAGAGCTGTAGGCTTTTTAACCAGCATTTACGGAATTCCTTTTGATAAAATTCAATTAATTGAGCATGGTGTTCCTGATTTGGAACCTAAAGATGTTAATCCTGTAAAAAACACCCTGGCATTTAAAAACAAAAAGGTCCTATTCACTTTCGGCTTGATCAGCAGAAATAAAGGTTTGGAAACGGTTATTGAAGCACTACCAAAAATAGTAGCTAAAAATCCGGATGTGATGTATGTTATTTTAGGGACAACCCATCCTGGCGTGATACGTAACTCTGGAGAAGAATATCGTGATGGGCTAAAAAAACTGGCGAGAAAGCTTAATGTTGAAGACAACCTTACCTTCATTAACAAATTTGTATCAGAAGAAGAGCTGTTCGACTATCTGACGGCCTGCGACATGTACATTACGCCCTATTTAAATGAAGCACAAATTACCAGCGGAACACTTTCATATGCTGTTGGAGCAGGTACAGCTGTACTATCAACTCCTTACTGGCATGCACAGGAATTACTTGCTGATCATCGTGGCAGATTATTCGACTTTAAAGATACCGATGGCCTTGCAGAAATTGTAAATGAATTATTTGAAAGTGATGAAAAACTCAATCAGTTAAGGGCTAATGCATATGAATACGGCTTACATCTACGCTGGCCTACGACGGGGGAAGTTTTTGTTGATGTGCTGACAGAAGCCATTTCTAAATTCCTTTCAGAGAAAGAAACTGGTAACAAACCTATTATAGACCCAGACATGATGCCTGCTTTTAGCCTGGCACATATACAACGTTTAACGGATGATACCGGAATTGTGCAGCATGCCAAATATGGAATACCAAATCTTAAGGAAGGGTATTGTTTAGACGATAACTCAAGGGCTTTAATATTAACTATCCTGGCCTATCAGCAAAACAAGAGTAAGGCTGCTTTAGATTTATTGCCTATTTATTTGAGCTACATTCAATACATGCAATGTGATGATGGAAACTTCAGAAATTTTTTAAGTTTCAAAAGAGAATATCTGGATGAGGTTGGTACGGAAGATTCGTTTGGGCGAACAATTTGGTCCTTAGGATATTTAATTAACAATGCACCTAACAATTCCTACCGTGAATTTGCGAAAGAATTATTCCTGAAATCTATTCCTCATTTTAAGAATCTGACGCATTTAAGAGGAATTGCCAACACGATGATTGGCTTAACTCATTTTATAAATGCCCATCCTTATGATGAGCACATTAAAAGTCAGTTAGATCAGCTTGCGGAACCTTTGAAAGCTGCCTACCGTGCCAATAAGGAAGGTCACTGGAATTGGTTTGAGAACAAATTAACCTACGATAATGCCATACTTCCACTTGCCTTGATGTATCATTACGAGATCAGCAAAGATCCTGAATCAAGGGAAATTGCTTTTGAAAGCTTGGAATATCTGACTCAAAAAACGCTGATAAAAGGTTATTTAAATCCGGTTGGGAACGATGGCTGGCTTTATAAGGATGGCGGAGAAATGGCCATATATGATCAGCAGGCCATCGAAACTATGGGAATGGTAATGGTATATTTTAAAGCGTACGAGATTACCCGAGACTTAACCTATATTAAACAGATGTACTTAAGTTACCAGTGGTTTTTAGGAGAAAACTCCTTACATATTCCATTGTATGATTATGAAACCAAGGGTTGTGCAGATGGGTTACAAACTTATGGGGTAAACAGGAATCAAGGTGCAGAAAGTACGTTAGCGTATTGGATTTCGCATCTTATTGTTCTTAAGGCTTTGGAATCGGAATACGAATTTATTCAAAGTAGCGACCTTACTGCAGCTCAAAAACAAACTTTTTAAGTTATGAGGATAGCGGTTCTGGCACCCGTAGCCTGGAGGACTCCGCCCAGGCACTACGGGCCATGGGAACAAATGGCATCTAATTTAACTGAAGGATTGGTAAAATCCGGCATAGAAGTAACCTTGTTTGCTACTGCCGACTCAATTACTGCCGCTAAGTTAGATGCTGTAATTAACGAAGGATATGAGGAAGATAAAACCTTAGATGCTAAGGTTACCGAGTGCCTGCATATCAGTAACCTTATGGAAAAGGCCGATCAGTTTGATCTTATTCATAATCATTTTGATTTTTTGCCCCTTACCTATTCAGGGCTCATAAAAATACCTTTAATTACGACTATTCATGGCTTCTCTTCGGAGAAGATCTTGTCTGTATATCAAAAGTACAATGCTTCTGGTCACTATGTTTCTATAAGCAACGCCAACAGGCATGCTTCTTTAAAATACCTGGCTACCGTATACAATGGCATTCAAACTGATAATTTTGATTTCAATGCCAATCCAGATGATTACTTATTGTTTTTCGGACGAATCCATTCTGACAAAGGACTCTTTGAAGCTATACAAATTGCAATAAAAACAAAGCGCAGGTTAATTATTGCAGGCATTATACAAGACCAGAATTATTACAAGGAAAAAGTTGAACCTTTTTTAAGCGATGATATTAAATTTATTGGCTCGGCCGGTCCGGAAAAAAGAAATAATTTGTTGCGGAAAGCATATGCACTTCTGCATCCAATTAGCTTTGAAGAACCTTTTGGTTTAAGTGTTGCAGAGGCAATGCTTTGTGGAACGCCAGTTATTGCTTTTCATAGAGGGGCAATGCCTGAATTGATAAAAGATCGGGAAACAGGGTTTTTGGTGAAAAATGTTGATGAAGCAATTGAAGCTGTTTCAGAATTATCCATCATTGATCGCTCAAAATGCCATAAATGGGCGTTCGAAAACTTTTCTCAGGAAAAGATGGTGGCCGATTACATCAGCCTTTACCATCAGATTTTATAGCTCTTTACTATTATTTAGAGCCCTTAAGTTTTTCGAGTAATATATCTATTTTGACGCCTGCAAATGAAGAACAATAGTCGGACAAACCATAAGGAATGATCAGCTCTCCATTATGGATGATAGAACCGCACGAATAAAGTACATTGGGCACATAGCCCTCGCGCTCATCATTATTAGGAATTACCAACGGTTCTTTCAGTCTTCCAATTTCTATAGATGGATCGTCTAAATCGAAAAGACTTGCCCCTAAGCAATACCTCCGCATCGGACCAACACCATGTGTAATGACTAACCACCCTGCCTCAGTCTCAATTGGGGAGCCGCAATTCCCTATCTGTATAAATTCCCAGGAGAATTTAGGTTCCTGAAGCTTAACCGGGTTATCCCAAACGGTGAGTCTGTCAGAATACATTAAATAGTTATTGCAACCATCAATACGCGACATCATGGCATATTTACCATTGATCTTTCTTGGAAACAAGGCAAGGTTTTTATTCTGTGCACCTATTCCGTGCAACGGGCTGATTTTAAAATCGTAAAAATCTGTAGTTTGCAGCAGCTTAGGCATAATCATAGCCCCATCAAATGCAGTATAGGTTGCGTAATATATTACTGTGCCATCGTCCTTAACAAAGCGAACAAACCTTGCATCTTCTATGCCTTTACGTTCAAATTCAGAAATCGGGAAAATTACACGATCAGAAATATCAGTATCTCTTGAAAAACTAATCTCATGATAGGTATCAGACAGCCAAAGCACCTTATCATATTCCAGTTTTTTTAAGTCGGTTTCCTGCAGGCTTTTAGAATCCAGAATAATCCTGCGCAGTGTAGCATAATCAAACTTATCCTCTAGTTTTAAACCTACCTCATCCAACACTTCAAGATCTATTTTGGAATCGGCTGCTTTTTTAAGAAAAAGCTTTTTATTATAGATGGCATTTTTTACCACTTCTGCCTCATCAATATAGTTTCCTGCCGGAATCACAGTAATGTCGTGATTGCGATCAATGAGTGCTCGTCTAAATACCACAGAGGAAATATGTCCCTCCCCTACAGCCCTAAAACTAATAATCACTCTTTTTTCACCTTCTACCAAATCAGACTGATCAGGATCTTCAATTACTGATGGATTAAAAAAAGCTGCAGACTCTATAGAATATTCATGAGTAAAATAGGAACCAATGAGTAGCTTGTGGTATTTATCAAGTTCCTCGTAATCGAAGCCAGCGCTCTCGATACAGTCTTTTACCTTTTTACAATGCCTGTTTAGAATTTTGGTAATACTTCTATGTCTCTTAGAATACTCCTGAAGCAAGGGTGATATAATATCAAAAACTTCAGTTTCAGTAAGCTCCATTACCTTTTTGATAACTTCTATTGCTCGTTCATCACCATTAAAAAAGAATCGTGCAATTACACGTTTTGGATCCGGGTATACTTTTATAGGCTTTCGTTCTATTAATAATCTCATAGTGTTATAACACTTTAGTAGGTACAATGATTTTATGAATATAATTTTTTTTAACGAAAGCGCCATTATGGTTTGGCACATTTAAAAAAAACTGATGCAAATTCTGCCAGAATGCCCTTATAATTACTGACAATTATACAATAATAGTCAAATTGACTATATATTTACATGTTAATTAAATGACAATTAATAGTTAATTGTCACCCTAAAATAATATTGAAATCCATCATTAATTTTATTTCACTATCAATTAGCGAGTTACAAAAAAATACGATTCCAGCAAAATAAGGCATATTATGTTTGGCACACCTGTTGACTATATAACGTAAATGGTCAGAATATAAAAACTAGCGAATGACCAGATTATAAATTAAAAAATAAGAAAATGAAAAAATTATTATTATCATTAGTTGCAGTTTCTGCATTAGCATTTACTACTCAAGCACAAACTGAAAAAGGAAAAATTATTGTTGGTGGTAACGTAGCATTTGACACAAAGAAATCTGATGCAGATGGTGCTAAATCAAATACAAGTTTTGCGATTGTGCCAAGCGTAGGTTACTTTGTAAGCGATAACATTGCAATTGGTACTGGCGTTGGTTATAGCTACGACAAACAAGTTAGTGAGTTCGAAAAACAAGCTTTTGTAGTTAGTCCTTTTGGTCGTTACTATGCTAACTTATCTGAGTCATTCAAATTCTTCGGTCAGTTATCTGTACCAATGGAATTCGGAACTGCTAAAGCTGTAGATGCAGCTGGTAAAGTAGGTGAGAAAGTTGGTTCTACTACAGAAATTGGTGTTGCATTATCGCCAGGTTTTGCTTTCTTTCCAACTAAAAAAATCGGTATCGAGTTTGCAGTTAACGGATTAAGCTACAACAACTATCGTGTTGAAAACGGTGACGGCGATAAAGTAAAAGGAGCTGGTTCTGATTCATTCAGCTTTGGAGCTAACTTTTTCCAACCTAAATTAGGTATCCAATTCCACTTTTAATAGACTTTACATTTGGTTAGATAAAGAGCCCTTCGCATTAGCGAGGGCTTTTTTTATGACCAGTTTTTTTATTAAAACTCGTAATGGTTTACTATTTTTGGAAAACTAGCTTAACAAAATGAAAAAAACTATATTATTTGCAATCGGGTTCGGATTTATTTTATCCGCACACGCACAGAATAGTGCGTTAAAACCCGTAAAAGAAAATGCGGCAACTTCGGTTAAAAACCAAGGTCAGTCTGGCACCTGCTGGAATTACTCTACAACTTCCCTGATTGAATCTGAAGGGTTACGCAAAGGTTTAGGGGAACTGGATCTATCAGAAATGTTTACTGCACGTAATGTGTACATAGAAAAAGCTAAGAATTACATTCTCCGCCAGGGAAAAGCGCAGTTTGGAGAGGGTGGTCTTGGGCATGATTTAGTACGCTCCATATCTCTTTATGGTGCAATGCCTCAGGAAGCTTTCCAGGGTGTTAGCGGCGAAATACCTGATCACACCGGCTTGGAAACTGCACTAAAAACATATCTTGACGGCGTACTTAAAAAACGTCCGCTAGATAATGACTGGCTAAAGGGTTATGAGCAAATTCTGGATCAGAAAATTGGGGTTCCACCAGCTAATTTTGACTACAAAGGCAAAAGCTACACTGCACAAACCTTTGCTAAAGAGGTGCTAAAATTTGACGCTAACGATTATATAAACATCACTTCTTTTACTCACCATCCTTACTATACCCAATTTATTCTGGAAGCACCAGACAATTTTGCAAACGGGTCATTTTACAACCTTCCACTGGCAGAAATGGTAACCATGACAACTACTGCAGTAAAAAATGGATATACCATTATGTGGGATGCCGATGTGAGCAGCAGAAACTTTCAACAGAAAAAAGGATATGCTATGTTATTCGCTGATACAGTGGATGCGAAACAAGCTGATTTAAACCCTGATATGAAAGAAATAGCATATACACCGGAACTGCGTCAGCAATTATACGAGAACTTAACCACTCAGGATGATCACCTGATGCATTTAATTGGTCTTGAGCAATCAGCAAACGGGAAACTGTTCTTTAAGGTAAAAAACTCATGGGGAGATGTTGGGCCTTTTAAAGGTTACATAGAAGTATCTGAACCTTATTTTGCGATTAATACAGTAAGTCTTGTAGTACCTAAAGCGGCGCTTTCAAAGGAATTAAAGAACAAACTAGGTATAAAATAAATTCAATTCATTAAATAAAAAGGGGGCTGATGCCCAGTCATGGTCGGAAGATTTTTCTTCCGACTTTTTTGCGTAAAAGAGTTTGTTTTATTTTCGTAAACACTTGACAATCAGTTGTTTATTCTTGTTTTTGTGGATTTAAATTAGTATCTTAATTGCTGATAATCAATAAGATATGGCAAAATTTAAAGATCATGCTATCAGTGCAAAACATCTATTAGGGTACATTCCYGAGGCGCTGATMKCAAATTTRTCSCTYACTACCAAGATCGATCATTACGCRAAGGTTYTKCATGGTAATAAGCTATTCTATCTTCTGTTGTATGGTATCTTGGATAATGAAAAACTAAGTTAACGAACTTTAGACGATACCTTCAATGATTCTGTATTCAAAGTACTTTTTAATCTGGATGAGGATGAACGGGTACGCAGAAGCTCCATTTCAGAGCGACTTTCTAAAATAGATCCAGATTATTTTAAGCAGATCTATGAATGCATTTACGATCAGTTCTCCAGTTTGTACTCCCTAACCGAAAGAGAGAAATATAACCTTATCCGTGTTGATAGCTCAATGGTTAGT
>NZ_JBFTIZ010000200.1:0-16446 GCF_056395165.1 Pedobacter sp. 10L46_2 | reverse complement strand
CATTATGATATGGCCGAAAAGGTGGTATTCTTTGTGATTGCGATGACAACCCAGCTATCAGTTGATTGTGTTAAAACGTATTATGCAGCAAAATTAAGATACCGGATTAAAGAAAAAAGCATTCAGAACCTCAATAAAATAGCTGGGGCAGTGATTTTAATATTTGCAATCAGGTTATTTATTCAGGTATTTATAAAGTATCACATGTAAACAACGGCAATAAAAAAGTCCCGTTGCATTTTACAACGAGACTTTTTATATCTGCTAATTAGGCTTCTAGTAAGCTCTTTGATTGTTTCCTTCTTTCCAGTTTACAAAGGCTTTATTAACAACCTTATTTCCTCCTGGAGTTGGGTAGTTACCCGAGAAGTACCAATCGCCGGTATGATTTGGACAAGCCACATGTAAATTATCTAATGTCTGATAAATTACCTCTACCTCTGCATTGATATTGTCAGGAGTAATGATTTTAGTAATTTGTGCAGAGATTTCCTCTTGTTTAAATGGTCTGTAAATGTCTTTTACATGATTTACAATTTCCTCTTTTGGAAGTAATAATGAAGCCTTACACTTTTGGTATACCTCTTCAATGACATGCTCCATTCCACGAGCTTTCAAAAGTTGAATTGCTGCTTCAAAAGCAACAAATTGACCCATCTTCGACATATCAATACCGTAGCAGTCAGGATAACGTATCTGAGGTGCCGACGAAACGATAATAATCTTTTTAGGGTGCAGTCTATCAATAATTTTGATAATACTCTGTTTAAGAGTTGTACCTCTAACAATTGAATCATCTACCGCCACTAAAGTATCTGTATGATTTTTTATTACACCGTATGTGGTATCATAAACATGGGCAACCATATCACCCCTATCTGCGTCTTGTGTAATAAATGTTCTTAACTTAACATCTTTAATCGCTAATTTCTCTACCCTCGGAGACATGGACAATAACTCATCCAATTGTTCATCATTCAAAGAATCTTTACGATGCAATAAAGTATCTTTTTGTACATTTCTGATGTAACTATGTAACCCTTCAACCATTCCATAAAATGAAACTTCGGCAGTATTAGGGATAAAAGAGAATACTGTGTTTTTTAAATCCGATTTTACTGCACTAAGTATTTGCTTACAAAGTAACGCCCCTAAATGCTTTCTTTCTTTATAGATTTCGGCATCGCTACCTCTCGAAAAATAGATGCGTTCAAAAGAGCATGCTCTTTTTTCTTCAGGCTCTCTAAAAATCTCCTGAGTTACAGTGCCATTTTTCTTAACAATTAGCGCATGACCTGGTTCAATTTCTTTAACGTCTTTGAATGGGATATTAAATGCAGTTTGAATTGCTGGTCTCTCTGAAGCAGCTACAACAATTTCATCATCCTGATAATAATAAGCCGGGCGGATACCTGAAGGATCACGAAGAATAAATGCATCTCCATTTCCAACAATACCAGAGATCGCATAACCACCATCCCAGTTTTTTGCAGAGCGTTTTAAGATTTTTGCTATGTCTAAATTTTCTGAGATTTTATGAGTGATCTGAACATTATCAAGTCCTTCTTTTTTGTACTCGTCAAAAAGTTCCTGATTTTCATCATCAAGGAAATGGCCTATTTTTTCTAAAACGGTAACCGTATCAGCTTGTTCTTTTGGATGCTGACCAAGCTCATAAAGTTGTTCGAGTAATTCATCTACATTGGTCATGTTAAAATTACCGGCAATAACAAGGTTCCGGGTCATCCAGTTGTTCTGACGTAAAAATGGATGGCAATTTTCTATGCTATTTTTACCGTGTGTACCATAACGTAAATGTCCCAGTAAAACTTCTCCAATAAAACTTACATTATTTTTTAGCCACTCAGCATCCTGCATCAACTCAGGAGTTTCGTTTTGAATGTCAACAAATTTGTTCTGAACGTAACCAAAGATATCCGCAACAGCGTTTTGTGCCATTGAGCGATATCTGCTAATGTAGCGATGACCTGGTTTTACGTCTAGTTTAATTGTTGCAATCCCTGCTCCATCCTGCCCACGGTTGTGCTGCTTTTCCATTAAGAGGTAAAGCTTATTAAGTCCGTAAAGTGCAGTCCCGTATTTTTGCTGGTAGTATGAGAGAGGTTTTAAAAGGCGAATAAAGGCTATTCCGCATTCATGTTTTATCGAGTCACTCATTATGTGTTATTTGAGCGGCAAATTTACCGTTAATAATAATTAGAACCTAGAAAGAAATACAATCTTTCGGTCAGATTATAATGACTGGGTTTTCAGGCTTATACGATACGAAATAACATCAGATCCAAAAAAAATGGAGGCGTGCCTGTGTCTGCTACGATATCACCCTGACCTAATAAACTTACATTCGCTGGAAGCTTTTCTTTTATTTTAGGAATAAGCAAGGGATAATGTGTACAGGCTAAAAGAATACAATCTATTTTGCGGTCCTTCTCCAGCAATTCATTAATGTACTTTTCTACAAAATAGTCAGCCCCGCGATCCAAATGCTCATTGTTCTCTACTAATGGCACCCACATTGGGCAACTTTGTTGAAGAACCTTTACCTCCGGAAAAAACTTATTAATCTCTATTAGATAAGACTCGGAATTAATTGTTCCGCGAGTCCCCATGACTCCAATAGTTTTCGAAGAAGTAAACTCCCCTACTATTTCTGCCGTTGGCCTGATCACTCCAAGAACTCTATTATTAGGATATTTAAAAGGTAATACGTTCTGCTGTATCGAGCGAAGAGCCTTTGCTGAGGCCGTGTTGCAAGCCAGAATAACCAATTGACATCCCTGGGCAAATAACCATTCCACACACTCTAAGGTATACTGATATACGGTATCAAATGAATGATCTCCATAAGGTGAACGGGCATTGTCACCAAAATAGATATAGTTATATTGAGGTAGTTTTTGGGCTATTGATTTAAAAACAGTTAAACCACCATAACCTGAATCAAAAACACCAATGGAATGCTTAGTATTCATTGCAAAAAGAAACGGGATTGAGTTTTATCACTCAATCCCGCAATTTAAATATTTTTTCCTCTACTAACTGTTTTCTTTCGAATGTTGTGACAGAGGTTTGATCTTCACTATTTTTTAGGAGCAGGAGTTGTTGCAGTGGCAGCAATACCTAACTTAGTTTTAACAAGAGGTGTAATGTCTTCGCCACCATCCCAGTACACTAATCCCTGGTTTGCAGTATCAAATACATATGTAAAACCTTTTTCTTTTGAGACTGCCTTAATAGCAGCATCAGCTTTTACCTGAATAGGGYTAAAAAGTTCTGCATTTTTTGTTTCTAATTCTTGTTGAGCTTTTGTTCTTGCATCAGTGATACGTTTCTCTAAATCCTGCAATTCAGCTCCCATTGTTTGTAATTCTTTACCAACAGTTTCTTTGTTAGCTTCGCTCATAGTTTTTTCTTTGTCCTGAGCCGCTTTAAGTTTAGTCTGGTATTCAGAAATCATTTTATCAATATCAGCAGTTTTCGTTTTTTGAAAGGCCTCCAATGTGGTTCTGGCAGTTTTAACTTCAGGCATTGCTTCAATAATAGCCGCTGAATTCAAGTGTGCCAATTTTTGTTGTGCATTTGCGATGTTGACAGTGAACAATAAGCCAGCTGTTACAAAAAATGCGTTCATTAACTTTCTCATCTTTATTTTTCTTAATAATTGTTTTTAATTTATCTATTTGTGTGTTTATTTCAGCATCGTTCCAGGTTTGAAACCCAATCTTACAATAACGTCGTTACTTACATCATAAGTACTGCTTGCGTATATCATCATTGTGGCTTCACTACTCTTATCAAATATGAAATCAAGGAGTTTAACTTTCGCTATTTCAGAAATGGCTTTTGTAACCTTATCCTGAATAGGACTCAACAATTTTGAACGGGTTTGGAAAAGATCTCCATCCGGACCAAATATCTTGCGCTGAAAATCTTTAGCCGCTTTTTCCTTTTCAATGATTTCATTCTCTCTTCTTTTGCGCATATCTTCAGTTAACAATACCTGATCTGCCTGGTAAGCCTTATACATCTTATCTATCTCAGTAAAGTTAGCATCAACCTTCTCTTGCCATTGCTGAGACAACACATTCATTTGATCCAGCGCAGATTTATACTCAGGTAAATGTTTAAGTATATATTCAGTATCTACGTAAGCAAACTTTTGTGCAAATGCTCCAAAGCCGGTAAAGAGCAAAAAGCAAATTAAAAAGTATTTTTTCATTTCTAAAAGCATTAATTAATTAAAGTCCTCCCAACTGTTGTGCAATACTGAAGGTGAAATTTTGTTTTCCACCATCAACAATTCCTGGAATTTTATCAAAGGCATGCCCATAATCAATTCCCAACATTCCAAATATCGGTAAAAATATTCTAGCACCAACACCTGCAGTCCTTCTAATGTTAAAAGGATTAAAATCTCCAAACTTGTTCCAGGTATTACCACCTTCGGCAAATGCTACAATAAACGCAGTTGCTTGTTGACTTGCAATCACTGGATATCTTAATTCCATAACATATTTAGTAAATATAGGACTTCCTGAATTTTGCGCAATAGTTGCATCAGATCCTTGTGGAATTACTGCATTATTTGCATATCCACGCATCTTAATTACTTCTGAACCTTGCAAGAAATCAAATCCCTGCATACCATCACCCCCCAATTTAAAACGTTCGAACGCCGATTCTCCAACTGCCGAGTTATACGTTCCTAAGAAACCAAACTGAGCTTGTGCCATCACAACAAATTTGCCGGCCAATCTTTGGAACCACTGAGACTCAAATTTCCATTTGTGATACTCTGTAAACTTATAACGTTGTTTATCAGATGCCGTTGCATAATTAATGTTATTTAAAAGAGAGTATGGAGGAGTTGCCTGAATAGTGAACTTAAAGTACGAACCCTCTGTTGGGAAAATCTGATGATTTCTTGAGTCCCTGCTTAACTCTTGAGTTAAGTTAAGGTTGTAAGAAGTTCCTGTACTAAACAAATATCCTGGGTAGTTATTTAAGATATATTGCTGAACATTAATAGCATGTGTTAGCTGGAAATAGTTATCAGGGAAATTCAGCCTTCTACCCAAACTAACAGTCACACCATTTAAACGAATCTTTTGGAACCTGCTATCAGCAGCCTTCAAACCATTTGATTGTAATGATGTAAATGCACTTACGCCAAAACTGATTGGTTTCTTACCACCAAGCCAAGGCTCAGAGAAAGAGAAACTGTAAGATTGATAATACTTACCATTTGTTTGTCCACGAAGACTTAATTTCTGACCATCACCTTTAGGCAGAGGTTTGTAAGCATCCAGATTAAATATGTTTTTTAATGAGAAGTTGTTAAAGGTAAGTCCTAATGTTCCAATAATGTTACCACCACCAAAACCACCAGATAACTCAATCTGATCAGAAGGTTTTTCTTCAACAGCATATTCGATATCTACTGTACCATCAGCCGGATTCGGTTTAGGAGTTGGAACCGTTTTAGATTCATCAAAGTTACCCAATTGACCAATCTCACGAACAGTACGGATCAATAAATCCTTAGAGAATTTTTCTCCTGGCTTTGTACGAATCTCCCTTAATACTACCCTATCATTTGTTATGGTATTTCCTTTTAAAGTAATACGATTATTGGTATACTGAGGTCCTTCATAAATACGCATTTCAACATCTACAGTATCACCGTGAATTTTGGTTTGTACAGGATCAACATTAAAAGTCAAATAACCATCGTTAAGATAAATACTTGAAACATCATCCCCATTTGCACTACCTCTTAATTTCTTTTCAAGCTTTTCTTCACTAAACACCTCTCCTTTTTCAATGCCAAAGGTCTTTTCCAGGATCTCAGTTGTATACTTAGCATTCCCTGCCCAGGTAATATCACCAAAGTAATATTTAGGACCTTCATACACATCGATATTGATACCAATTGCTTTATCACTATACTGGAAAATACTATCCTTAAGAATAACAGCGTCACGATAGCCTTTATCCTGCATCTTGGCAATAAGCGTTACTTTATCTTCATCGTATTTTTCCTTGTTGAATTTTCCGGAGCCAAATACTTTATAGAATGCCTGTTGCTTTGTTTTCTTTAAAAACTTACGCAGTTTAGCAGATGAAAAATCCTTATTTCCGGTAAAGTTTATCTCATGAACTTTTACTTTTCGACCCTTATCGACAAACACCTGCAGAATCATTCCATTCTCCAAGCTTGGATCAGGTTTTGTTTTATACTCTACTGTTGTAAAAAAGTAGCCCTTACCTAAAAGGAACTTCTTTATTGTTGCAGTTGTTGAATTGTATAAATTATCATTGATAATAGATTTTCCGCTTTTCTCATTTAATTTCTCCATGATGTCAGTCTTTTGGGACTTACTCACGCCATTAATTTCAAATGAACTTAAACGCGGTCGTTCAACCACCTCAATGTCAAAATAAACAGTGTCCTCTACAATTTTAGCAATATCTAACTGCACATCATCAAATAAGCCTTGAGCCCACAAGGTCTTAATTGCATTGGCTGTTGCCTCACCTGGCAATACAATACGTTCTCCCTTTATCAATTTAGATAAAGTAATGATTACATCCTTGTCAATGAAATGAGTTCCGGTAAGGGTAGTACCTCCAATTATGTACTCTTTTGGATTAAAATAATCCAAGTCCAGGCCCTTAACTTTAAGGGTAGGTGGTGCAGTATTGGACGGTCGGGTAATCTGTGCCATTGTTGGTAAACCAATCAATAACAATAATATGAGTTGATATATTCTTTTCATTTACAATCTAAAAATCGATGCTAAGTTAATTTAAACACATGTTAAAAAGTGTTAAAAGTAAAATTAGTTCAATTGTTCACTAATTTTACCAAAGCGGCGTTCGCGTTTTTGATAGTCTACAATAGCCTCAAAAAGGTCTTCTCGCCTGAAGTCGGGCCATAGTGTTTCAGTAAAATAAAGTTCCGTATAAGCCATTTGCCATAACAGAAAATTACTCACTCTATGCTCGCCGCTTGTTCTGATCATGAGTTCAGGATCAGGGATGTTTACTGTTGTTAACTCAGCTGCAAAATTTTCTTCATTAATGTCTTCAATATTTAATTTCTGGTCTTTAACCTTCTGTGCCAGTTTCTTAGCGGCATCAATGATCTCCCATTTAGCACTATAGCTTAATGCCAATGTTAAAGTACAACGGGTATTTTTCGCTGTCTTTTCCATAGCACTGCGTAAGTCATCAATACATTTTTGGGGTAACGACGCAATGTCACCTATTGCATTTAACCGGATGTTATTTTTGTTAAGAGTAGCCGTTTCCTGATTGATTGTTGATATCAACAACTCCATCAAGGCATTAACTTCTTCAATAGGCCTGTTCCAGTTTTCTGTCGAAAAGGCGTAAACAGTTAAATATTTTATTCCTATATCAGCGCAACCCTCTACAATATCTTTTACAGACAGCACACCACTTTCATGACCGAAGTGTCTGAATTTACCCTGATTTTTTGCCCATCGCCCATTTCCATCCATGATGATGGCGATGTGCTCTGGTAAGCGTGTTACGTCGATTTGTTCTTTAAATCCCATTAATTTCCTGCAAATATGCCTAAAATGTATAACATTTTTGGGACACAAAGGTATAAGATATGCCAATACCTACAAACATATATGTATCTCTTTTTCTAAAATCTCCTCTTTGAGTGTATTGAAAATCAGTAGAAGTAGGATTTGAAGGGTTTGAAAGCAGTTTACTTATATCTCCATTTGGCTCGTTATTCCAATGCGCAATATTTGGATATAAGCCACTAACATCATCAAGATAATCAGTATATGCTGTTCTATAACCGATCTGACTAAATAACCCCCAGTTTTCTTTCAATTTTACTTTTACTCCTACTCCATAAGGAACCGTTAGTGCATAATTTCTGTAAGATACATTCTGTCCTTCTGTGTGATAATCTCTCAAATTATATTTTTTATCTTCCAATCCCACAACACCTGAGTATCTGGCGGTAGGATTATACAATACTCCTCCAATTCCTGTAAAAATATATGGCGAGAATCTTTTGGTGCCTCCTCCCGCAAAGTATTCAAAAAAATTGAAGTCTACCTGCAGACTCACCTCATTTAATGCGGTGCTGAAGTTAAGTCCCCTATTTCTGAAATGTTCATTATCCGATTTTGTATCATCCGCCTTTATCTTTCCATATGTATAATGGAGCCCAACTGCCCAATATGGATCTATATTTACTTTCACAAAAGCTCCTGCCGAGATTCCACTTATTTTTAGCGGCTTGTTTTGATTCAAATCTCCTAAATAACCTGCTCCACCAGCAACTGCACCCACCTCAAAAACCTGGGCTTTTGCACTGATTCCACAAAGAAACATTGCAAGAAAATAAACAAGTTGTTTCTTATCCATTCTAATAATTCCGGGTATCTATGCCCCAAAGCAATTTATTCCTTAAAGTTGTTAAATAGGTTTCGTTATTAAGCCTGATTAAATTTACATGAAAGCTGGCTTTATTCAGTATTATTTTGACAGACTTGTCCACTGTTTCTGTTCTTGAATCACAGGAAACTAAAAATTTGGAGCTTCTTGCCTCAATTTCAAAAGTTAACGACACATCGTCAGGAATAATCACCGGTCTTACATTCAAATTATGAGGTGCAATTGGCGTAATAACAAAGTTTTGTGAACTTGGATAAATAATCGGACCACCGCAGCTCAATGAATAAGCTGTGGAACCTGTTGGTGTAGCAATGATTAATCCATCTGCCCAATAAGAGTTAACGAACTCATTGTTCATATAAGCGTGAATAATCATCATGGCCGAGTTATCTCGTAAACCAGAATCGGGCTTTTATAACTGTCGAGAACATTAAATACTTCCTGCACATAAGGCAATACACTATTATTGAACTCTCTACCGTAAATTGCAATCTTCATTAATGTATTTTCATTTTGCGGTTATGGAATCTGTATAAACCCTGGTTATACATTTAAATAATTCATAAATGAATTAAATCTATCTTCTGTACCATTGTCAGATATGGTACTGTTAAATACTGCCTTCACCTGGTAATCGTAGCGTTCAAAAGAAGCTATTATTCCTGAAAGGTCAGTTTTATTAATTTTCAAAGTAACTTCTAATCTGGTAGAATCTGGGAAGGATTGCACATAAGATGAGAGGATCTGAGCATTATCTGCTTCAACAATCTGCGCCATATGTGACAACGAATTGTTCCTATTACTTATTTCCAAAACAATTATACCGCCGTATTCCTTTACCGCAAAGATATTTGAGGTGTACTCTAAAAGACTGTTTATTGATATCAGGCCTAAATAATTCTTTTTATAATCCAATACCGGAACTACCGATAAGTGTAGCTGATTAAACAACCTTATGATGTCATAAACGTGAACATCTTCAAATACAAATGGATTTAAGATGGAAAGTGATAAACTACCAATAGGCTGTTGAACATCTCTAACTTCAATTAACTCTTCCTCAGCAACTAATCCAAGAAACTGGGTTTCGTTAACAATTGGTAAATGATATAATTTGAACTCAGCCATTCTGTCCAAAGCTTTCTGAACCGAATCAGACGTCTTTAGCGGTGGTATTGAATTAGATATGAGTTCAGATGCAAACATTATTTAAGTAAAATTCTATTTAAAAACTTATCAAGATAATCATTAAAAACCTCTGGTCGCTCCATCATTGGTGCATGGCCACATAAATCTACCCAATTCAATTCTGAATTCGGCAAAAGTTGATGAAATTCTTCTGCAACTTCCGGTGGTGTTACTTTATCTTGCTTACCCCAGATTAAAGAAACAGGTATAGTTATACGGGAAAGGTCTTTAGACATATTATGACGAATAGCAGATTTTGCCAATGCCAGAATTCTAATTACTCTTGAACGATCGTTAACACTTTTATAAACTTCATCAACCAGTTCTTTTGTTGCGGTTGCCGGATCGAAGAAAGTAAATTCTACTTTTTCCTTAATGTAATCGTAACTCTCTCTTCTTGGGAATGATCCTCCAAAAGCATTTTCATATAATCCAGAACTGCCGGTCAATACAAGTGCCTTTACATGTTCCTGATGAGAAACTGTAAACACAAGACCAACATGGCCACCAAGTGAATTCCCTATCAAAACAACCTGCCCGAGTTTTTTGAATTTTATAAATCTGTGAATGTATTTAGATAAACTTTTTACCCCGAGTGTGAGTATTGGGAGCTCATAAATGGGCAAAATTGGCACAATGACATGATAATTTTCTTTAAAATGATCAATCACATCCTCCCAATTGCTTAGTTCTCCCATCAAACCATGAAGTAATACCAGGGTCTCACCTTTTCCAGCTTCTATATATTTAAACCCATCTTCTTCTATTACTTCGTATCTCATATTGAATATTTTGTAAGGTATGCTACTAAGTTAGTAGACTAAAATTAAATTAATGTAATTTTAAAACATTATTTTAAGAAAAAGGCTTAATGTGCTTAATGCAACACAATTTATGCCAATTGTGTTTTTACAATCTCTGCAATTAACTTACCATCGGCTTTACCTGCCAGTTCCTTATTGGCTAACCCCATTACCTTACCCATCTCCTTTACAGAATTCGCACCGGAGTTCTTAATAATTTGTGAAATCACCGCTTCAATTTCAGCTCTGTCTAGTTGTTTAGGCATAAAATTGCTGATTACCTCAATTTCTTCTTCTTCTACAGTACTCAAATCTTCTCTGCCTTGTTGTTTATAAATATCAGCCGACTCTTTACGCTGTTTAATTAATCTTTGTAAAATCTTAAGTTCAGCTTCTTCGGTAATTTCCTCTGATGATCCCTTCTCAGTTTTCGCCAATAACAAAGCTGCCTTTATTGCCCTTAAACCTCTAAGCCTTGCCTGGTCTTTTGCAAGCATTGCCTGTTTTATTTCCTGATCTATTGTATTAGCTATCATATGATTTTCTGTTAGTATTCTATTTTCTATTAATTATAGTACCTGTTGCCTGTGCTGTTGGCATTATCAACATGTCATTTATATTTACATGAGCAGGTCTGCTCACTACAAACCATATTGCTTCAGCTATATCCTTTGCGACAAGAGGTTCCAATCCATCATAAACCTTTTTTGCTCTACCCTCATCTCCTTTAAACCGAACCTTAGAGAATTCCGTTTCAACCATTCCGGGATTAATAGCGGTAACTTTTATGCCATGGGGCAACAAGTCGATTCTCATACTTTTATTTAAAGCATCTACTGCATGTTTAGTGGCACAATATACATTTCCGTTAGGGTAAACTTCTTTACCCGCGATAGAGCCAATATTTATAATATGACCAGATTTCCGGGCAATCATCCAGTTAGAAACTATACGTGTTRTATATAGCAAACCTTTAACATTAGTGTCGATCATAGTGTCCCAATCATCAATATTACCTTTATCTATTGGATCAAGCCCCTGACTTAAGCCGGCGTTATTAATTAATACATCTACTTTCTTCCATTGTTGTGGTAAAGTTTCTAAACGATAAGATAAATCTTCATTATCCCTTACATCTGCAACTATCTTTTTAACTTCAACGGCATATTTATCTTCCAGATGTTTAGATACCTCTGTTAAAAGCTGTTCTCTTCTGCCTAGTAAAATTAAGTTATAACCTTGAGCCGCAAACAAATGCGCACAAGCAGCCCCAATACCTGAAGTTGCTCCTGTAATTAATGCAATTTTTGACATCCCTGATTTTATTGATTATTAAGCAAAGCTATAATTTTTTTAGCAGTAGCATTACTCAAAAAATAAACTGAATGTCACATGACGCAGCATTAATTTATCAATTGGATAAGAATAGCGATTAGGTTCATCCTTTAAAACACTGTTGAAGGAGTAGGATAATTTAATCTCTGGCGACATTTTAAAATATTCGAAATAGAGGTCGAAACCCAATCCGGCTTCATATGAGAGATAGTTCCGTACATTATTTACCATCTTCTCTCCGGGGTCAGTTATATTCGCATTATTTGTCTTTTTCTTTGAAGAAATATCCATTGAATATTTAGCTCCTCCGATCATATAAGCTCTAAAATTATTCCTCCTATCTGATTTCAGCTTTATTCCAAGTGGGAACTCCACTAGCGTTGAGGATATCTTCCGTTCAACGTTATCTTTAAGTTCGTCATGGTGAAAAGTTAACACCCTATCATTAAACACCAGTATTGGTGTAAATCTTAGATCGGCATTTTCGATCAGTCGTTTATTTACGACAAATCCAATTCCAAAGCCCGGAGAGGAATCAGAGGATATTCCGGTTAATTTAGGCGGATCCAAATCTTCGGGAAGTATATTTTTAAATTCTCTCCAATCCGGTCTCTTTAGAATCTTATACTCTGATGAAAGATACTGAAATGTAAATCCGAAATGGAGATTGGAATCATCTACCCCACCTCCCCAATTTTGGGCTCTGGCTGACACACATGCGAATAAGCATAAAATAAGTAAGCCTGATTTTATTTTCATTTGGTCCCAGTATAAATTGCACTTATACCAAACGTAAGGCGTCTATCCCTGGTGTTTGTAAAACCAACCTTATTCATTAAACGTGTAAACTCCTCGCCATCCGGAAATGCTGCTACAGATTCCGGCAAATAGCAGTAAGCTCTATTGTCTTTAGAAAATAGCTTACCCAGCATTGGTGTCACATGTTTAAAGTAAAAATTATACCCCTGTTTAATCGGAAATTTTCTGGGTTTAGAAAACTCCAGTATAACAATTTTACCTCCTGGTTTCAAAACCCTGTACATATCTGCAAGTCCTTTCTCGAGATTTTCGTAATTCCTTACACCAAAAGCTACAGTTATTGCATCAAAATGATCATCGCCAAAGTGTAATCCTTCCGAATCCCCTGTCTGAACAGAAAAAACGTGCTGTAAATTTCTATCCTGAATTTTCTTACGCGCAACATCAAGCATGCCTTCAGAAATATCTACTCCAATTATTTTCTCAGGTGCTAAAATTTTTATTGCCTCAAAAGCAAAGTCACCTGTACCAGTTGCCACATCAAGCATGATGCGTGGTTTGATAGACTTAAGTTCCCTTATTGCCTTTTTACGCCATATAATATCAATACCTAAGGACATAAAGTGATTTAAAAAATCATAAGTTCCTGATATATTATTAAACATGCTGGCAACTTGTTCCTTCTTTGTTGCCGTTTCAGATTGGTATGGTGTGATGTTTTCGTTCATGGTACGCAGCAAAGATAAGTATTGTTGAAAACTAATTTTCTACCTTTGTCAAATGATTATAAAATCAGCAACATTTATTTGTAGTAATACAAAGGTTTCAGCGCTGCCTGTTGCCAATATGCCAGAGTATGCATTTATTGGACGTTCAAACGTTGGAAAATCCTCGTTAATCAACATGCTTGTTAATCAACATGGATTAGCAAAAACCTCACAAAGGCCAGGTAAAACCCAATTAATAAACCATTTCCTGATTAATGAGARGTGGTATATTGTCGATTTACCAGGTTATGGCTACGCCAAAGTATCTAAAAGCAGTCGCGAGAATTGGGAAAAATTTATACGAAATTACATCACAAAGCGTGAGAGCTTACAATGTGTTTTTGTATTAATAGATAGCAGGCTTGAACCACAAAAAATAGATCTTGAATTTTGCTGCTGGATGGGAGAGATCCAAATTCCTTTTGCACTTGTGTTTACCAAAGCAGATAAACAAAGCGCGGTAAAGACCGATCAGAATGTTTCGGCATTTAAAAAAGCACTAAAAGGATGGTTTGAAGAAATCCCCCCATACTTTGTAACTTCTGCAGAGAAAAGCACCGGTAGAGATCAGGTTTTAGATTTTATCGATCAGGTTAACCTAGATTTTGTAATGCCCATTTTAACCCCTAAAGAAGATTTTTAATAAAAGTTAATGAAAAAGTATTTTTCACTGGTATTATTTGCCCACTCTATTTTTGCTTTGCCTTTTGCACTGATAGGCTTTTTTCTTGGGGTAACTACTACTCCAAATCCATTTAACTGGCTATTGCTGGCATTGGTATTACTGTGCATGGTTTTTGCTCGAAATGCAGCCATGGCCTTTAATAGGTACCTCGACAGAAACATAGATGCAAAAAATCCCCGCACTCAAATGAGGGACATTCCTGCAGGTAAAATATCTGCTAATGAAGCATTAATATTCGTAATTATTAACTGCGTTCTTTTTATTACCACTACCGCCTTCATTAACAGCCTTTGCTTTTATCTTTCGCCTGTGGCCCTCTTTGTAGTACTATTTTACAGTTACACAAAAAGATTTACAGCATTGTGCCATATGGTATTGGGCCTGGGGCTTTCACTTGCTCCCATTGGCGCCTACATTGCAGTAACAGGGGTATTCAACATTGTTCCTGTTCTTTATTCATTTGCCGTATTGTTTTGGGTTAGTGGATTTGATATCATATATGCTTTACAGGATGAAGATTTTGACAGAAATGAAAAACTACATTCTATCCCGGCAGCAATGGGAATCAAAAATGCCTTAAATCTTTCGGTAGTATTGCATGTCTTTTCCGCACTTTGCGTAATCCTACCGGTAATGTTTACTACATTCAGCTGGGTTTATTATGTAGGCGTAGCATTCTTTTGCTTTATGCTAACTTATCAGCACTTACTCGTAAAACCTAACGACATCAGTAAAGTAAATAAAGCATTCGCCACCACAAATGGTTTTGCTTCAGTGATATTTGCCATTTGTTTTTTAATTGATGCCTTCTTAAGAACCAATTTTAATTTCTAATTATGATTAACCTTACCATACCTAAAAAGAAAAGAATCTATATCCCTCAAAATCTGGAAATGAAATGGGACAATCTTGAACCCATACTTAATGAGCTATTGGCTCGTCCAATAGACAATGTAAATGATTTAGAACAATGGTTAAAGGACAAAAGTGAATTAGAAGCTGCTCTTGAAGAGGATTTTGCATGGCGATATATTAAAATGAGCTGTGATACTGGTAATGAGACCTTAGTAAAAGATTTCCAATATTTTGCTACCGAAATTGAACCTAAAATTTCGCCAATAGCGAATCAGCTTAACCAAAAATTTAACGATAGTCCGTTTATTGATGAACTGGACCATGATAAATATTTTGTCTACATCAGAGCAATCAGAAAAGCTTTAGAGATTTATCGCGAAGAAAATGTAGAACTCTTAACTAAACTTCAGGTAACTCAGCAAAAGTATCAGGCAATAACCGGGGCAATGAGCGTGATGATCAACGACAAGGAATATACACTGGAACAAGCAGCCAACTTTGTTAAAGATACGGATAGAAGTGTAAGACAACAGGCATGGGAAACCATACAACAACGTCGCCTCGTAAATAAGGATGAATTAAACATTTTGTTTGATGAGTTGATAGTTATGCGCCATCAGGTAGCAGTAAATGCTGGTTTCGAGAACTATCGAGATTATATGTTCCAGGCGCTTGGCCGTTTTGATTATACGCCGCAGGATTGTTACCATTTTCATGAAGCTATTGAAAAGCAAATTGTTCCCATCCTAAAGGAACAGGCGGAAAAAAGAGCTGAACTACTTGGAATTGATGAATTAAAGCCATGGGATATGGAGGTAAGCCCCACTGGAAAACCAGCTTTAAAACCATTTAAAAATGGAAAAGAGTTAATTGATAAAAGTATCGACTGCTTTAATGCCATTAACCCTAAATTGGGCCAGATGCTTTCCATTATGAAAGCTAACAACCTTTTTGATGTAGAAAGCAGAAAAGGAAAAGCACCAGGTGGTTATAACTATCCTCTTGCAGAAACCGGCGCACCTTTTATTTTCATGAACTCTGCCAATTCGCTAAGAGACCTAACTACTATGGTCCATGAAGGCGGCCATGCCATACATACCTTCCTTACTGCAAATCTGGAATTAAATGACTTTAAACACTGTCCTTCGGAGGTCGCAGAACTTGCTTCAATGAGCATGGAACTCATTTCAATGGATAACTGGAACATCTATTTTGATAATGAAGAGGATCTCATCAGGGCAAAAAAAGAGCAGCTTGCCGATGTGCTAAAAACTTTGCCATGGGTTGCTGTTATAGATCAGTTCCAACATTGGATCTATACCAATTCTGGTCATAATGCCGCTGACAGAGAGGAAGCCTTTAAGCAAATATATACACGTTTTGGTAGCGGATTTGCTAGCTGGGATGGCCTGGAACAAGAGTTCGGGAATATTTGGCAAAAACAACTGCATCTTTTCGAAGTCCCTTTTTATTATATTGAATATGCTATTGCACAATTAGGAGCAATAGCGATCTGGAAAAATTACAAGGAAAATCCTGAACAAGCATTGGAGCAATACCTTGCAGCACTATCATTAGGATATAC
>NZ_JBFTIZ010000199.1:0-13677 GCF_056395165.1 Pedobacter sp. 10L46_2 | reverse complement strand
CGGCAATGGCAATTGAAACATTCCACAACTTTACGCTTATTCATGATGACATTATGGACAATGCCCCACTTAGAAGAGGAAAGCAAACTGTACATGAAAAGTGGGGTACAAATACTGCTATACTAAGTGGCGACGTGATGATGGTTGAAGCAAACAAACACATTACAAATGTTGATGTAAGTATTTTAAAACCCGCTCTTGATACGTTTAATACCACTGCACAAGGGGTTTGTGAAGGTCAGCAACTCGATATGGAATTTGAAAACCGTAGCGACGTAAGCATTCCCGAATACATAGATATGATACGCCTTAAAACAGCTGTTTTATTAGGTGGCGCAATGAAACTGGGTGCAATTGTTGCAAAGGCAAAACCAGAAGAAGCGGAACTTATTTACGTGTTTGGAGAAAATCTGGGCATTGCTTTCCAACTGCAAGACGATATTCTGGATGTGTTTGGCGACCCGGAGAAATTTGGAAAACAAATAGCCGGTGACATCATAGCAAACAAAAAAACTTTTCTTTTGCTAAAATTACAGGAATTAGTGAGCAAAGAAGATCATACTAAACTTACCGATCAATTTACCAACAAGAACACAGAAGATAAAATCAAACACATTACCGACCTATACCATAGTTATAAGATCAGGGAGTTGGCCACACAGGAAATGAAAAGCTATCTTGACAAGGCATTTACAGCCTTAAACAAGATTACAATAGCTGAATCCAGGAAATCTGAAATTATTAAATTAGCTGAGGAGCTGATGAGCAGAGAACATTAGTGATCAAATATTGATTTTACTTTTTCGTCGGTAAGTGGCTTAGCAATAAAATCTTTCACAAAGGAAAATGATTTTGCAATTGTTCTATCCATTGGATCAACTGATGAGGAGACAATAACAACATCAATAGAAATCTTGCTTTCGTCCAGCATCTTCAGAAATCTAAGACCATCAATATTAGGCATATGTAAATCCAAGAGAATAAGATCGGGCTTATTCTGCTTGATGTAATCCAGTGCATTTCCAGGATTATTGAACAAAACAACCTGCTTTTCTCTATGTTGATTTCTTATCAAAGCCTGATGCACTTTAATGGTCATCAGGTCATCATCAACAAGTACCACATGTTTTTTCTCTGGTTCTAAGCCCTCATTTTCTGGCTGATTATCAGTTCCGGGCTTGCTAAGGGAAATGCAGAGTTCCTTAATTACACTATCCAGTTTTTTGGCCTGGTAATTAACATCGCTTAGTAGCTGATTTATCTTTGAAACATCATAACCTCCCAATCGACTATAGCTTGTAACGTTAAATAAGCTCGATACATTAGCCGTTAGTGAGCGTAGTTGATGAGAAGTAAGATGAGAATAATCATTAAGTTTCCTTAAATGATCCAGGCGCTCGTGATTCTTTATAATGGTGCAAACAACCTGTTCAATCTTATCTTTCATTAAAGGAGTAAACACGATCTGAAAAGATGAGTCTATCCCTTCATTAGCAGAAGGGATTCTTACCTCTATGCTGAAACATTTATTGTTAAAACATTTTTCAAGTAGTTTTAGGAATTTATATTTATAAATTTGCGTAATTATTTCCTCAACATTGTCCCCAATTTTAGGCGAGCCAGTAATAAATTCCCGTAAATTATTATCAGGAACAATTTTGAAAAATAATAATTCATTTTTTCTATCAATTAGAAAAAATGAACAAGATGAATGCTCCCACACACTACTAACCAGCATTGTTAATCTTATCTAAACTATTATATTGCCCACAATTCATTTTTTACACGGATTTTTTAATTTTTTTATAAGTTTTGGCTTAATACTCATAAGGTCTATGGTGCAATTCTACACTAATAATTATCCTAATTTATTTATGGTTTAGAATTTGCAACCAGGTAATGGGTTTCTAATTTGACCGTATACAAATCAACACAATATAAATCAATTATGCAAGAAATACTGTCAAAAGTAAGTATCGGAGAAAGGATCAAAAACTTGCGATTAGACCACAATTTATCCCAAGCGGCTATAGCTAACACATTGAATATATCCAGAAGTAATTATTCACAAATAGAGTTAGGAAATCAGTTTCCTTCTTTTGACACACTACACTTAATCGCCAGATATTATAGCAAAAGTTATGAATGGATTTTGCATGGGGAGCCGCAAAATTCCGAAGACAATGAATCGGTTAATAAGATCCAATCTTTAATCAATAATCTTGAGAAATCCCTTGCAGGCTTTAAAAAGGCAATAGAGAACTTTGAACAGGAGCTAATTGAAATCAAAACTGAAAAATTCAAAGGCAACCACCCGAATGGGCATTAGAATTTGGCATTACTTTATAAAAAAAGGGTTTCAACATATGCTGAAACCCTTTTTTTATAAAGTAAATATCTTACTATTCTGCAGATTCTGCTTTAGTTTCTACTTCAGCTTTAACCGCTTTTTTAGCAGGTGCTTTTTTTGCAGGTGCTTTTTCAGCAACAACTTCCTTTGCAGGAGCAGCAGCTTTCTTAGCAGGTGCTTTTTTAACAACAGGTGCTTTTTCTACAACTTCTTTAGCTACAGTAGGTAATACAGAAACATATGATTTGTTATCTTGTTTCTTTTTGAAGATTACAGTACCATCAACCAAAGCGAATAAAGTATGGTCTTTACCAATACCTACTCCTTTATCTGGATGATGTTTTGTACCACGCTGACGTACTAAAATGTTTCCAGCGATAGCTTCCTGACCACCAAATATTTTGATACCTAAACGTTTGCTATGCGACTCGCGTCCGTTTCTCGAACTACCGGCTCCTTTTTTATGTGCCATCTTGTTTTATATTTTATTAATTACCTGATTAACCTGGTAATCTTTGTTTAACAACTAATTATAAACTGATACCAGAAATCTGGATTTTGGTGAAATACTGACGGTGACCGTTTTTCTTTTTGTAACCTTTTCTACGTTTCTTTTTGAAAACGATTACCTTATCACCTTTTAAATGAGACACGATTTTAGCTGAAACTGAAGCACCTTTCAATGTAGGAGCTCCTACAGAGATTTTACCACCATCTTCAACCAACAATACATTGTCAAATTCAATACTAGCGCCTTCATCTCCTTGTAAACGGTGTACAAAAAGGTGCTGGTCTTTTGCAACTTTGAATTGCTGTCCTGCTATATTTACTATTGCGTACATTGTTAAATATTTATTATTTTAAATTGTTTATTTTTATCGAGGTGCAAATATAGAATTAATTTTTCTAAATCCACAACAGAATTACTTTTTATTCCCGTAACGTTCTTCAGCGTCATTTATACTTTGTCCAATAAGCTTTTGCATTTGAGCTGCAACATCTCTCAGCTTAGGTATTTCGTTATAATCAGTCAAATAAATCACTTTCTTTGACTTTGTTTTGTAATTGAACTGGATCTCATAACGCAGTATCTTAGGCGAATTTAAGTCAGACCCGTTATTTGCAATCACACCTGGAAAATTCCACAAACCCAATTCATTTGCTTTGCTGTGCAAATAGATCATGTCATTTTTTCTAAGCTTCACATGGGTCTTAACCAGCGAGTCTTTATCATCAAGGTATTGATAATCGCCTGTAGCAGAATTATAACTATTGGCAAGGGTTTTCCCTACTCCCCATTTGTATTCAAATGAAACAAAGTCTGCCGACCTGAAAGGGGCATTCTTTATCATTGGGGTATAATATACAATGCAATAAATCAAGAACGGCACCACAATACTTAGTGCTAAAAAAATCTTTTTTCCTTTGTTAGTCATAAATTAAGCTTCTATTGGCGCTTCATAGTCAGGATTATATTCACCCTCCCATTTTGCAATTACTACTGTTGCTAAACAGTTTCCTATTACGTTTAATGATGTTCTACCCATATCCATCAACTCATCTATCCCTAAAATTGCGGCTATAATAAATGTTGGAAGACCAAACTGATCTGCAGTAGCTATCAAAATAATTAGAGATGCTCTTGGTATTGCAGCCACTCCTTTACTGGTAATCATAAGCGTGAAAACAATCAATAACTGATCGCCAAATGACAAATGCATTCCTGCAGCCTGGGCCACAAAGATAGCAGCTAATGAAAGGTATAATGTTGTTCCATCTAAGTTAAAACTGTAACCAGTTGGAATTACAAATGATACAATTTTACGCGGAACTCCAAATTTTTCCATTGCACTCATTGCTTTAGGCAACGCTGCATCAGAACTGGTTGTAGCAAAAGCAATAGATACCGGTTCTTTTATTGCATTGATAAACTTCCGTATAGGTAATTTAATATATAAAGCTATAGGCAGTAATACAATAAGAATGAAAGCCAGCAATGCCGCATACAAGGTTGCCACCAGCATAAATAAATGCTTTAAGATATCTACTCCCATATGTCCAACTGTGTAAGCCATAGCCGCCCCTACTCCAATTGGGGCAAAATACATGATCACATTTGTGAACTTAAACATGGTTTCAGATAAGCTTTCACAAAAATCAACCATAGGCTTTCGCTTCTTTTCGTCTACCATAGCTAAACCGATACCGAAGATCACAGAAAAGATCACGATCTGTAAGATCTGAGCGTCATAGATAGATTTCGCTATATTCTCAGGGAAAACGTTTCTAAAAAAGGCAAGTGTTTTATACAACCAATGTATGCTGTGTGGTAAACTCTGCAGAATGCTTTCATCGGTCAAATCCTTCACGGGTTTCGGCAATTCGTTATGAGGCATATTTTCAATATTAACCCCTACTCCAGCCTGCGAAATATTAATTGCTGCCAATCCAATAAATAATGCCATTGTGGTGGCGCAATAGAAGTACAGCATAGATTTCCAGGCCATTCGGCCCACTTGTTTCAAGTCAGAATGACCAGCAATACCATAAACCAGGGTTGCAAATAATATTGGACCAACTATAGTTTTTACGAGTTTAATAAAACCTTTGCTTAGTGGTTGTAATGCTATAGCTACATGCGGATAATCTATCCCAATAAAAACTCCTAAAATCATACRGACCAATATCCAGGTAGTTAGATTCTTTTTAATAACGGCATAAACAAACAGCTCCGCTGCAAGAATCCAACGCACTGCCATCATTATGTTATCTGGAACGGCAACAATGTCAAAATCTTTCAAAACTCCGAGCAAAGTAGCAATTGTAATAAATATCAACGTAATTAGCCCGATGCGGTTTTGTTTCATAAATTAGTTTTTAGTGGCAACAAAAGTAATTAATTGTGGTAAGCCCGCAAACATTTATTATTTTTGATACCGCAACCTGTTGTAACAATTAAAGATTACAACGATCAAACTACCATCAGCCGTTAATTAATGGAACAAAAGGATCAGTTATTTAAGCAAATTTTCGACACAAACTCCAAGAAAATCTTCCATTTATGTTATGGTTATACTGGCGACGAAGACTCGGCAAATGATCTTCTTCAGGAAACATTTTTAAAAGTTTGGCAGAATTTAGATAAGTTCCGTAATAAATCTTTGATTTCGACATGGATCTACCGTATCGCAGTCAATACTTGCTTAACCTATTTAAGATCAGAAAAAAGACAGGCAAAAGATGAGCTTACAGACAATATTATCGAAAACAGGCCAGAGGAATTGTCGGAAAAAAACGAACAGGTTGCACTACTTTACAAGTCAATATCAAAATTAGAAGAAAACGATCGCCTCATAATTACAATGGTACTCGACGAACTACCTTACAATGAAATAGCCGATATATCTGGCATCAGTGAAGGGAATCTAAGAGTAAAAATTCATCGCATTAAACAAAAACTTACAGAACTATACAATCAACATGCAAGAATTTGATCATATACAATCGCTTTGGCAATCACATTCAGTGGAGGTAAAAATCTCTTCTGAGGAAATGCTTTCGCAGGCAAAAAAAGAAGTATCAGGCATCAAAACAAGGTCACTATTGAACATTGCCGGAATGTTGATTTCTTTTGCATCTCTTGTTGCTCTTTTAATATTTTATCCATTCACATCCTGGACAACACCTGCCGGTTTAGGCATCATTATTATAGCAATAGCTGTATCTAGCTCGACAACCTGGAATTATGGTTTCAGATCGGAATAACCTCCTTCTCTGTTTTCTGGATGGCATTATGTGCAACCTTTTTGCGCAAAGCTTATTTAAAAAGAGAGAAAGAGCGCTTGGATCTTTTAATAGAGAAGTTTGAACGTATTAGCAGCCAGTTCAAAGAGCAGCCATAAAAAAAGTCATCCTACCTATCGGATGACTTCTATTATTAACTAACCCAAATTTAAATTTATCCAAACTTATTGCCGGGCTTCCTGGTTCAAATATAGGTTTAGGACTTAATGGTGAATAAGCGAAACTCACCAATTCTTTTTTAGCCATTAAATCTGTGGATCTGACTTATTTTCCAAATCCCGTTTTGGTCTTTTACAACAGTTACATAGTTCTCTTGCGTAAACAATGGATATTTAAAATCTACCCTTACCATCACTACGCAATCACTAGTTGATAAAATCTCGAAATTGGAGGTACAGTTTAATGTAATGTCGCCTCTTCTTTTATAAAAGTCTACCAGGTCCCTTTTGTTTTGTTCTACAATTTTGCCCTGCCTGGTTATTTTTAGCACAGCCTCGTTATCCATCACCTGATTAAGTAATGCCGCGTTACAATGAACATTCGCGTCAATGTAAGCTTCTATTACAGAGCTTGATTTTAAATTCACACTTGCCACTGGTTTATCAGTATCAGCAGATGCAAAAGTGAAGGAGATACTCAGTATCGCCATACACAATAGAATTTTTCTTTTCATAACCATTTTTTAAAAAAAATTAAACTAAACACATATCGTACTCTAAAAGCATCGTATACGGTACAGATTACCTGTACTGGCCGGGAGTAACGTTAAATGAACTTCTAAATAACCTGATAAAGGAACTTGGGCATTCAAAGCCCACCATATCTACAATCTCACTAACCGGATAATCCGTATTTCTTAAGTAGTATTTGGCTTGCTGAAGTCTGAATGTTGTTAAAAACTGGTGTGGCGACTGCTGATAAGCTTGTTTAAAAGTTCTAAGTAAATGGTTTATCGACAAACAAGCCATCTGTGCGATATCATCCAGTCGGATGTTCTTATTGTAATTGCTAATGATATAATCCTTAGCCATAGACAGGCGTCTTAATATTTCAGATTTGGTAACATGACTAAGGAACTTTAATGATGCAGTTCGGTTTACCACTTCAGTGTTGTATATGCTGTAATAATTTAACAAACAATCATGCAAACAATCATTCAAAAGTAATTGGTTGGTTGTGTTGCGATTGATAAGCCCTGCAAGATTTAGCAGGTTATCTTTTAATGCGCCCTGCAAAGGATAAATAGACTCTACAAAAACCGGGTTCTCATATTTATAATCAAATGGGTTATCCAGTAAAACAGCGCCACTTTTTCTGGAATATTCGAAATCCTGAACGAAACGCGGATCAAAGAAAACAGATAGTGCATTTACCGGTATTGCTGAATCAATTCTGCTGGAATAATTTGTATAATTATTTAAAAATATAAAGTTTTCCGGATGCAATCGCAACTCCCTTTTGTTTACTTTATAGTCCGCAGCGCCATTAAATACCATATTAATGGAATACTTTCCTGTTAAACCAGTAAAGCTGCTGGTACAAGAATTTTGACTTATAATTTCATTATCACCAACAAGTATTCTACTATTACTACTACTACTACTACTCATCACAATTAAATTAGCGTGTTTAACTCAAATCAGTCAACTTGAATGCTCAAAGTTTCTAATCAAAATTAAACCGGGATATCGTGTTTCTTTTCACCCCTGAAGGGGTATTTTGAGGTAAATGAAAAAAATACCCCTTCAGGGGTGATTTTTTAATTGTATATTGATAAATATATTTACAATCGGATTAACCTTGTATTTCCGTATCAAGTGGGCAAAAAGATATTGTTACTTTTTCTCATCCTTTTCAGCTATTGTCTCGATGGTTTTTCCCAGCGGTATAACTTTGAACAATATGACATAGAGGATGGGCTAACGCAATCGCAGGTAACTGCTATTACGCAGGACAGCAAGCGTCGCTTGTGGATTTCGACTCTTGGAGGGCTCAGCTGTTTTAATGGCAAACAGTTTACCGATTACACCAAAATACGTGGTCTAAGCAGTAACTTCATTCTTGCACTGGCATCAGGAAAAAAGGATGAAATATGGATAGGATCTGCCAAAGGTTTATCAAAATACGATGGCAAGGGTTTCAGCAATTCGGCTGATACGAAAAAATGGGTTGGTGCACTTGCCACCGATAAAAATGGGACTACCTACTGTATAAAAGCCAAACGCTTATACAACGCCAACAAAGATCAACTAATAACCATTTCAAATGATACTACCGAAATAGTTACGGCTCTTAAAACAGACTATTCTGGTAACATATGGGTAGCCGTTCATGGGAAGGGATTGTATCAACTTGAAAAGGGTAAATGGACATTATGGCCATTAGATGAAAAAATAAAGACCCTAATAGTTACCAATATTTTAGTAGACAAGCTTAATAAAGGAAAAGTATGGTTTTTAACTCCCCAAGGGATCTATGTTGCCCAGAACAATAACATTAATAAAGTCTATAACGAAATTACGAGTAAATGCAATGCCATAGCACAGGATGGGAAAGGATCAATATGGATAGGTACAAACAAGGGTGCCTACTACATTACTCCTGCCAGCGTTATCCATTTCAATTCCCAGAATGGGTTCACAGACAATGTTGTTAATGAGATATTTAAAGACGTCGAGAATAACATCTGGCTTGGCACAGATGGCTCTGGCCTATTCAGGTTTACCAATAACAGCTATGTAACATTCGACGAAACACAAGGAATAGAAAGTCGAATTGTAATGGCCATTGCCAACGGCCCTACTCCAGGATCAATATGGTTGGGCTCATATGGTGGCTTATATGAGTACAAACAGAATCAAAAGATAACAAACGTTAAAATACCATCTCAAAATCCGGATTCCTATCGCATTAATTTCTTATATAACGACCATAAAAACAACCTTTGGGTAGGCACTCCCGGTGGTGGCCTCTGGAAACACAACGGCAAGCGCCTGGAACGTATGGATACGGATAATTTGCATATAGCGTACAATGCAATGATTGAGGATAGCGGTGGCACCATATGGTTATCAACCAATCATGGATGCTTAACCTTTGATGTTAACAGCAAAAAATTTACCAGAATTACCCAACAGTTTGGTGGTGGATTAATGGAATTGGCGCGCGACTCAATAATTTTAGGCACTCAGGATGGCGCATGGTTAGTTGCCAACAAGAAAATGCTCACCCCTTTAAAGATTAAAGGCTTATCGGGTTCTAACATACTCTGCATGCTTAAATACAAGGACTATGTGCTTTTCGGAACTGCAGATTACGGCTTAGTGATCTGGAACATTAAAACCGGGGCAACAAAATCTTTAAATACCAAGTCGGGTCTTGCATCTGATCACATCTATAGCTTGTTAGAAGATAAAAAGGGCATAATATGGGTTGGAACCGGAAGAGGCATTGATAGAATTGATCCTAAAAACTTTACAATTATACCACCGCAAAGCGAGGATGAACTGCTGGTAGAATGCAATCAGAATGCCATACTTCAACACAACAACAATGTATGGATCGGCACTACCAAAGGAGTTATTGTTTATGGAGTAAATCCTAATCCAGAGAAAAAAGTAAGTCCATATATCTACATCAATTCAGTAAATGTAACCCCAAATTACAAACCAAAATATGTTGAAGGTGTGCTTACGCTACCCTATAACCACAACCGCATTAATATCAGTTATACTGGAATTTATCTGAAAAATCCCGATGCTGTAATGTACCAATATCGACTTATAGGATTAGATAACAAATTCAGTCAGCCAAGTAGTAATTCATCTATGAATTTCACGGCTATCCCTCCCGGAAAATACACTTTCCAAGTAAAAGTGATTACCAAAGACGGGCTTTTTTCAGTTAATACGGCTTCAGTTGCATTTGAAATACTGCCTGCATACTATCAAACGTCTCTTTTTAAGTTCTTTATTGTGATACTTATTATCCTGCTGATATTATTTATAGTATACATCATCTTGATGCTCAATGAACGTAGACGCAAATTAAGACTAAAAATAAAGCTGGAGGAACAATTTAAGATCAGAAAACAAACTGCCGAAGATTTTCATGATGACCTGGGCAACAAGCTAACCAGAATAACAGTTCTTTCGGAAGTATTGGGTAGCATGATCGATAAAGATGATACCGAAAAAAGGAATATCTTAAAAAAGATCCGTTGCAATGTTGACGAACTGTATAATGGAACCAAAGATATATTATGGTCTTTAAATCCAAAAAATGATTCCTTAGAACAGGTATTAAACCACATTAAAGATTTCGGTCAGGAAATGGTTAATGAAACTCCTATTCTCTTTAAATTTGATATAGATCTCAATAACAAATACACCAAATTATCATTAGATATGAGCCGAAACATATTGATGATTTTTAAGGAGTCTATACATAACTCACTGAAACATGCCAAAGCCAGGGTGATAAATTTTGAGGCCAAATTAAACAACGGCATGCTGTTGATCACCCTTCAGGACGATGGAATCGGCTTTGATGTAGCACACGCTAAAGATGGGCATGGCATGAACAATATGTATGTTAGGGCAAAAAGAATAAATGCCGATTTAAAGATCATTTCTAATGACAATGGTACCAGTGTATTGTTACTTGTTAATTTTTCGACCCTAAAACATTTTAAAGATGCCTAATCAGGAAGCCGCAAGAATTGTAATTATTGAAGATGATAAAACCATCAGAGAAGGCTACCACTACCTGATAGACAATACCTCTCCATATACCGTGGTAAATGCTTATCCTTCATTTGATGTTGCAAAGCTTAAAATTGCAAAAGACAACCCGGATGTGATCATATTGGATATACAGCTGCCCGGTACAAGCGGCATTGACGCTTTACCGCAACTAAAAAAGATGCTGCCTGATGTTTACATCATTATGCTTACTGTTTATGAAACCGAAAAAATAATACTGGATGCATTGGCAAATGGTGCTTCAGGATACTTTACCAAGAATACGCCTTCATCAAAAATAATCGACGCAATTAAAGAGGTAATGCATGGCGGCGGCCCCATGAGCCCAGATGTTTCAAAGAAAGTAATTATGTCTCTTCAAAAAAACCAGCATTCGCCGCTTACCAAAAGAGAAACACAGATACTGGAATTAATAGCCGAAGGTAAAGATCGTGGCCAGATCGCCAATCAGTTATTTATAGATGTAGAAACGGTTAAAACCCATGTAAAGAACATTTACATTAAGTTAGACGTCAACTCGAAAGCTGACGCCATAAATGTGGCAAGAACCAATAAGCTGATATAAACCTATTCACTCTCTATTTCAGATATAGAGAAGCTATTACCGCTAAGTCTATATTGTAATGTTTTTAAAGTGCCATCCTTTTCAGTAGTATCTTTTGAATTTACGATAGGAAAAGTGCGGAACAAGTCGCCATTCTTGATAACGAATTTATCATTACCTGCGTAGGTCTTTTTAGCTCTATCACTTAATGCCGGGAAGGTGATCTTGTTAAAATTACCATCAGAATATTCGAAAACGTTAAGATCCAGAACATTCTTCTTGCTTAACAGCTCGATGTAAATTTCCGGGTTACCATCATTATCTAAATCCATATTCCAGGCATCAGTTATAATGCCACTACGTTCATTAGAAAACGATTTGTAATTGCTTTTAAGCGAATCGGACATCAGTATCAGATAACCACCAACGCTATCAACCCCTTTACCCCAGCTTACTACCTCAAAATTGATACCTGGTCTTATCGCTATATCCTTGTAAAAAACAAACTGACCTTTTTGCTTAGCTGCAACAGGTTCACTCTGTTTTACAGCTTCATCTTTCTTAGAAGAGTCGCTGCAAGAAGCCAATAAAAGCAGCCCCGCAAATAGAAGAGGCTGCTTTATTAAGTATTTCATCAATTTCATCATTTACTTTTTAATGTAAATACAATTTATACAATGCAAACTACTATTTAGTTTTTACATCCGAAGCACCATTGTTCAAAATTGTTTCTGTAACAACGCTGCGTTTACCACTTGGCGCGATTACAATAGTTTTTAAAACACGTTTTTCGCCTTTAGGAACAATCACTTTAACAGGGCTGTTAACTAAGTTAGCAGTTTCAGACGGACGTGTAAGATCTAAAGTATAAAATACTTTTGAACCTGGTATTGGTGCTTTCAGATCAAGATTAAATTCTTCACCGTTTATTACTTTTTCTGCTGTTAATCCAAGCGGAGTTGGAACCCAATAGTTTGTGTTGGTTTTATCTAATCTGGCCAAATGCACAGGAATACGCTCTTCAGAGAAGTTTTTAAAGTCCTTACGGTCAAGCTTGCTCCATGCAATCTCTGCCAATGAGAACATTCTTGGTAAGATCATATACTCCACTTTTTCTGGAGTTTGAATATACTCAGTCCACAGGTTAGCCTGTACACCCACAACATGTTTCTGCTGATCTGCAGTTAATTCTTTTGGCATTGGATCGTAAGCATATGCTAAAGAATAAGGTGCTAAACCACCAATATTTGTTGGTTCGTCAACAGAATTAGATTGTTTATGATCAAAGTAAAGTCCAATAGGTCCGCCCGGAGTCATGATCACATCATGGTTTTGTTTTGCCGCTGCAATACCACCTTCTGTACCTCTCCACGACATTACAGTAGCGTTAGGCGCTAAACCACCTTCAAGAATCTCATCCCATCCAATAATTGAACGGCCTTTTGCATTGATGTGTTTTTCGATTCTCTGGATAAAATAGCTTTGTAACTCATGCTCATCTTTTAACCCAAGTTTTTTAATTAAGTTCTGGCAAAACTCACTTTCTTTCCAGTATTCTTTAGGGCTCTCATCACCACCGATATGAATATATTTAGAAGGGAAAATCGCGATTACCTCGTCCAACACATCTTCTAAAAATTTAAAGGTATTGTCGCTAGGCACAAATACATCATCAAATACACCCCATTGCTGTTGCACTTGCTTTCCTTTTCTGGAACCAGACCAAGGTGTTTTAACATCAACAAAAGTATCTCTGTTAGGGAAACAGCTTAATTCAGGATATGCCGCAATTGCTGCTGATGCATGGCCAGGAAGCTCAATCTCAGGAATTACGTTAATATATCTTGCTGCTGCATAAGCAACAACCTCTTTAGCCTCTTGCTGGGTATAAAAACCTTTGTACTCTTTATTATCTGTACCTACTCCAGGGTGGTGACCAATAATGGTGCCGCTTCTGGTTGCACCAACTGTTGTTAGTTTAGGATATTTCTTGATTTCAATTCTCCATCCCTGGTCTTCAGTTAAATGCCAGTGGAAATTATTTAATTTATATTGAGACATCAAATCGATGTACTTCTTGATAAAAGCTACCGGGAACATATGGCGTCCAACGTCGAGGTGCATTCCTCTGTATTTAAAACGAGGATAATCGTTAATTTCTGCTGCACTTATGGTTAGCTCATTATTTTTCTTTTCAGGCATTAGCTGAATCATAG
>NZ_JBFTIZ010000198.1:0-7613 GCF_056395165.1 Pedobacter sp. 10L46_2 | reverse complement strand
ACCTAACTCCTATTCAGGTTTCTATATTAGCTTCCATCGTTGATGCCGAAGCTTTATACGACAAAGAAATGCCTATTATTGCAGGTCTGTATTTAAACCGCTTAAATAAAGGTATATTGCTTCAGGCAGATCCAACCGTTATTTTTGCCAATAACGACTTTACAGTTAAACGTGTTACCAATTCGCTTTTAAGTATACAATCAAAATACAATACTTATAAATATGCCGGTTTACCTCCAGGGCCCATCATGATGCCTAGTATTAATGCTATTGACGCTGTATTAAACCGTGATAATAACAATTATATTTACATGTGTGCCAAGGAAGATTTTTCCGGCTACCATAACTTTGCGGTAACAGTTCAGGAGCACGAAAGGAACGCTAAAAAATATAGAGATGCCTTAAACCAACGCAATATTTTTAAATAATGTATACTCATACTACCAAAATAAGGGTTAGATACGGCGAAACGGACCAAATGGGATATGTTTATTACGGAAATTATGCCGAGTACTACGAAGTTGCGCGTGTAGAGATGCTAAGAAGTTTGGGCATGGATTATGTTGGAATGGAAAGTGCGGGTGTAATGATGCCTGTTTTAGAGCTTAACTGTAAATATATAAAGCCAGCTTTATATGATCRGGAAATCACAATTAAAACTACGATCCACGACCTTCCCGGTGTGAGGATCCATTTTAAATATGAATTATCTAATCCGGCTGGTGAACTTATTAACATTGGAACAACTACGCTGGTGTTTGTGGATATGGCAAAAAACAAACCTTGCTCTCCTCCAGAAAATTTTATGGAGAAGTTAAGGGTATTTTTTAATTAAATTTGATAGATGGAGTGGGTTCATAAGCAACTTTTAAAAATCAGGCTTTATTCCATGTTTATTAGCTGGACAAAAGTTTGTGTTTTGCCTGGTTTTAGTCCGCTACCAATTTATACTGTTGCCACATTCTTTTTTAAAGAGATTGGCAAAGACTCTCTAGTGAATAAGGCTTCTTCACTGGCATATAATTTTATGCTGGCCATTTTCCCTGCCATCATCTTCTTATTTACACTGATCCCCTTTATACCCAAGAAAATCGGTTTTCAAGATCAACTGATGAACCTGATTATTTTGGTTTTGCCAGAAGATGCTTATAAAGCTTTTAGCACTACGCTTGATGAAATTGTACATAAGCAGAACAGTGGTTTGCTGTCGTTCGGATTTATTTTATCGTTATTTTTTGCAACTAATGGGGTGCATAATCTAATGATGGCTTTTAATAAATCATCGTTGATCATTGAAACACGTAGCTGGGTAAAACAACGCTTAATTGCCGTTTTACTAACCCTTGTGATTGCTTTTTCTGTAATTACTTGTATTATAGCAATGGCAATTGGTGAAATTGCATTAAACCGTATTGAAACCACACTTAACATTAAGGCGAGTTTTACAACATTTGCTATCCAGCTTACCAGATGGGCACTGTTAGGAATATTATATTTTGTAACGATTTCTATCCTTTACAGATACGGACCGGCTCATGCCAAGAAATGGAAGTTTTTCAGTGCCGGTTCGTGGCTGGCTACTATACTCGCCTTTATCTCTGTATGGGGTTTCTCTTTTTACATTAATAACTTCAGTTCATACAATAAAGTTTATGGTTCTATCGGTACACTTATCGTTATTATGATCTGGCTTTATTTAAATTCTCTGATACTTTTGGTAGGATTTGAGCTAAATGCAAGCGTAGATCTGTCGAAAAGGAGTGTAAAAATCATCAGACCTAACTTCAATTTATTCAAAAAAGCGGCTCCAATAGAGGATAAACTAGGGAAAAGATAAATTTTTCTCACTCATTTTTAGCACGTTATCACTTTTAACCAGAATTATCTAAATCTGAATTTGCAAAATCAAGTCGTATTTGTACTTTTGTCGCGGAGAGTTGGCAGAGTGGTCGATTGCGGCAGTCTTGAAAACTGTTGACTTGTCAAAGGGTCCGCGGGTTCGAATCCCCCACTCTCCGCCAAAAAGGTGTCAAAACCAACAAAAAGCCTGCAAATCGTATGATTAGCAGGCTTTTTGCTTTTTAGGACATGCCAAAATATGTATCAATTCTCATCTCATAAGTGAGTGATTCGGTGAGTAATTTGGAAAATGAAAATGACTCACCGAATCGAACACATCAGACTGATAATCAACATGTTTAATCAACGAACATCTTGTGAAAAAGTACCTGCAAAGCTAAATTTGTTAACCATTAATGTAATGCATTATGAAAACCAATTTCAGCTTACTCTTCTAAATGAAGAAGCAAAAGAATTATCAATCAGGCAACGCCCCTATTTATCTTCGGATTACCGTGGATGGAAAACGTTGTGAAATAACCACTGGCCGATGCTGTGATCCTCTACAATGGAACACAACTTCAGGCCGCTGCAATGGCAAAAAAGATGAGGTGAAATCCTTGAATGCTTACCTGGACGATCTCCAAAACAAAGTATTCGAAGCACATCGGCAATTAACTGAAAAAGATGACACCATCACCGCCGAGAAATTAAGAGATCAGTTCCAGGGCAAGGTAGCGAAGCAACGCACCTTAATTGACATTTTTAAAGACCACAACCAAAAGATGGAAGCACTTGTAGGAAGAGAGTTCTCTAAGGGCACAGCTGAGCGTTACAGGACATCTTTAAAACATACTGTTGAATTCTTACAATGGAAGTATAAGATTAGCGACATCGACATCAGAAAAGTTAACTTCGATTTTATAACTGAATACGATTTTTATTTGCGATCCGTCCGAAAATGCGCTAACAATTCAGCTGTGAAATACTTGAAAAACTTCGGTAAGATTATTCGCATTTGCCTTTCTAACGGATGGCTTGTGGTTGATCCATTTGCACGGTATAAAAACAAGATTAAAAAGGTGGAGCGCGTTTACTTAACCGAACAGGAAATAGAGAGCATGGCCAATAAGGAACTTGCGTCGGAGAGACTGGAACAGGTAAGAGATATCTTTTTATTTTGCTGCTTTACAGGCCTCGCCTATATAGATGTTAAAAATCTAAAAAGCTGCAATGTTGTAACTGGCGTAGATGGCGACAAATGGATCTCCATAAAAAGGCAAAAAACCAATACTCCATCTCGCATTCCTTTGCTTCCAGTAGCCTCTGCCCTTCTAAATTCATATCGCGATAACCCGACCTGCTTAAATACCGGAATGCTATTTCCAGTTTCAAGCAATCAGAAAATGAATAGCTATCTTAAAGAGATTGCAGATTTCTGTGGCATCAAGAAACCAATTACCTTCCACATTGCCAGGCATACATTTGCAACAACCGTCACCCTGTTAAATGGAATTCCTATAGAAAGTGTCTCAAAAATGCTGGGACATACTAATATTCAAACCACTCAACATTATGCCAAGATACTCGACATTAAAGTTGGCGCTGATATGGCTCTTATAAAAGAGAGATACCCTTCCATTTAAAAGTGACATGTCTTTATTTGGTTAGAAAAGGGATGTGCGTGGATGCGACATCCATTTCTTTGTTTTAAAGAACATATCAACATATTAATCAGTCGCTTGCGTGTATATTTCGCAGATAGTAGACACTTCATTTCGGGCCAAACTGTGCACCCGAACTTCTGCCTTTAATTTCGGGAGTTATCTTTGCCTTTAGACCAAATATATTCAAATCCCGAAAATTCACCCTTATCCATTTTTTAGAAGAGCTCTTTTATTTTTAGCGTCTTGACTGATGACGGATAGTTTCAAAGGCTATTTTTGTGACCTGAGAGGAGATCGTGACCTCAGTTTTTGATAAATCTATGTACCTGAAGAAGTCTTCATGGATTGGCTTCAGAATTTTGCAATGAAACGCAATTAAAGGCAGGCTAATTAATTTTTATGACCGAAATGAGGTATCATTCCATAGTGCTTTTCTTGAGGCTAAAAACGGCTTAAAATAAGCCGACTGACCATTTTTCAACGAAATCAACTGATCATTTTGGGCCGTAATATGAGGCCACGTTCCGCGAAAGAGGTGGCCACATACGGAATAATCCCCAGGGCTGTCAACCAAATCAGAAATTTCGGAATCCGGTCATCTTATTAGTTAAGGCCAGTAAAGGTTAAACACTTTGGAAATTATCTTCCATTCTCCCTCAACCTTTAATAATGACAAATATATAACCTTGTCACTTACGATTTCCTTACCTTCTAGCCGCAATACCTTTTCGCTGTCCTCAAGATCAATATTGATGCACAGATCCTGAAACAGATTACTAAGCAGGCGGGTTACAGCCAGAAACTGACTTCTACTATTAATATTTGTACGGTATATAATTACCATTTTAGTTTTTTTAACGATCAGTAAGACCTTTCCATTATGTTATCAATTTAAGGGTGATGAAAGTTAGGACTAACCTAATTGTCAGTCCCTGTTTTCCTATTGCAGGAAAACATTTGTAAAATGTGAGAAAGTTTGGTTTGCCGCCTCTATGGCTTCTTGCTCGGAATCTTCATTAATATATCGGTCGAGCACTGAAACAAAGGATGCCCATTTAGCGCCGGTTTCTGAACMATATCCCCTAAAGAACGAAATACCATCTGTCACCCCACACCGAGCCAGCATCTGGATGATAATTGTACCACCCATTATAGAACCTTCCATTACATACAGCGCGCCGAACGCTTTAACTGTATTGTCAATGGGGGGAACGGTCACTTCCGGTAGCCCCGTTAGTATTTCTCCCAGGCCTTTGATGTCGTTCGCAAGGCTGATCGCGTGTCTGCGCTCAGCATAGTCCGGTAGCACTTCATCCGAGATATAAGGCCTTATGGCCTGCTCCAGGCAGTTGAAATAAGCATAAAAGATTTTCAGAAGACTCGCGTAGTCTTCTTTATTGCGGATAGTCTTTAGTTGAGATATTACCAGTTTTTCCAATTGCTGATGAGCTACCGTAGTATGTTTTCTTAATTCTTCGTGTATCATAATACTTTAATTTTATAGTTGAATAATAAATGTCGACCAACTCCATCCCGATCAATCTGTACCGCCGCCCAAGCTGCGATACAGATCAGCTATAGCAGATAATTCCTGCCTCTTGACAGAAGCCAAATCAAGCTCACTTTGGAGTGCGTTTCCCTGTGCTGTAATTACCTCCAGGTAGTTTGCCATACCATTTTGAAAAAGCGAATTGGCATTTGCAGTCGCTTGCTTAAGCGTTGCAACACGTTTAGCCGCAATAAGGTGCTGGTGTTTTAATTTTTCGATCCTTACCATCGCATCGGATACCTCACCAATTGCTTTTACTACGGTTTGCCGGAAAAGGATAACTGTTTTCTCCCGCTCCATATCGGCTAATTTATACTGTGTACTTAATTCCTTATGCTGAAGCAATGGCTGTAGGACACTTGCCCCTACAATGCCGAAGAGTGAGCCGGGAATATTGAACCAATCACTTGCTTTCAGTGCATTAACACCGCCACTGGCAGTAATCCGAAGTGCAGGATACATTTGAGCCTTATTGATTCCTACTTTCGCATTCGCGATGACTAAGTCTAACTCACGGCTCCTGACGTCTGGCCTCCGGCGGACCATAGCTGACTGAACACCCACTGAAAGCTCGTCAGGAAACTTGATTTCATCGAGGATGGCGTGACGGTGGATGCTCCCTGGCAGTTGGCCAGCAAGGATATGCAGCGCATTTTCCTGCAATGCAATCTCTTGTTCAAGTTGCGGAATAAGCTCTGCCGCTGTAAGTTGCTGCGCTTGCGCCTGCTGAACAGCCAGGGAGGTAACCTGCCCGGCATTATATTGCACGCTTACTATGTGCAATGTACTGTCATTTAACGCCATGTTACGCTTTGCGACCCGCAGCTGTTCGTCCAGCATGAGCAGGTTGAAATAACCTTTGGACACGCTGGTAACAAGATCAGTCTGCAAGATTTTTCTTGCTTCATCACTTTGCAGATAGGCAGCAAGAGCCGATTTATTAGTATTGCGTATCCTTCCCCAGATATCAGCTTCCCAAGAGAGAGTTGCGCCGGCAGAATAATCCTCGATATGATTGGAGCCTAAAAACTGGCTGGCGGTCATACCGTTGAGGCTGTATTTCGACGGATTAATGGTGTTGGCCGTGGCATTGAAGTCAAGAACAGGCACATTGTTCCACTTTGATTGTCTTACAACTTGGTGCGCTTCTTCTATGTTTTTAAGCGCGATACTCATGTCAAAGTTTTTTTTCAGGGTGCTGTCGATCAGTACCTGTAATACTTTGTCTGGGAAAAAGTTTTTCCATGGCAGAGTACCTATACCCCCAGTGTCTTTTGCCGCCTCCTCATTGAAGGCAATCGGCAATTCCGGTTTGGGGACCTGTACATCTTTAGAGATTTTACAACTAGCAACCGTAAAAAGCAACCCGATAACTAGGATGATCCGATTATTTTTCATTGAATTTTTCATGACTTAAATGCTTTTTAGTTGATTGCTTCAGCTTCGAATACCTGTTCAGGCTTGGGTTCCGAATGAACCTTCTTGCTAGTGACTTTTTCATGCAAGGCTTGGAATACTACAAACAGAACCGGTATAATAAATAGTCCCAGGACGACCCCACTTACCATACCTCCGGCCGCACCGATACTGATGGAGTGGTTGCCCATGGCGGATGGACCGGTAGCCCTCATCATAGGGGTAATACCTGCCACAAATGCAATTGATGTCATAATAATCGGACGAATGCGAAGTTTAGCAGCCCCCAGTGCAGATTCCACCAGTGTGTAACCAGCATGTCTGCGCTGCGCTGCAAATTCCACGATTAGAATAGCATTTTTTGACAACAGTCCGATTAACATAATAAGAGCTACCTGGACGTAGATATTATTATCAATGCCCGTTATACCAATTGCGATGAAAACTCCGATAATACCAGTAGGCACGGAAAATACTACTGCCAAAGGAAGAATATAACTGTTATATTGGGCACACAATAAGAAGTACACGAATAGTAATGAGAGGATAAAAATGATCACCGATTGGCCGCCAGAAGAGATTTCTTCTCTCGTCATTCCGGAAAACTCATAGGAATAACCTGAGGACAGCATGTTTGCGGCTACTTCTCGAACTGCTTGAATTGCATTTCCAGTACTATAACCAGGTTTTGGCACGGCATTCACGCCTATTGAATTGAAAAGGTTATAACGGGTAATCGCTTCGGGTCCGTATACCCTCTTCAACCTTACGATTGTATTAACAGGTACCATGTCACCTGTTTTATTCTTTACATAAATTTCATTCATGGAGGCTGGATCTGCACGTTCTTCCTTATCTGCCTGTACCATGACCCGGTAATATTTACCGAATCGATTAAAGTCTGAAACCTGGGCACTACCGAAATAGGACTGCATCGTGCTTAACACATCTTTTTCATCAACCCCGAGTTGCTCGATCTTTTCATGGTCAAGGACCATCTCATATTGGGGATAGTCTGCACGAAATGTGGTGAACGCAACAGCGATTTCTTTGCGTTTCATTAATTCGGTAATAAAGCGGTTCGCAACTCCACCAAATTTATCCAACTTACCGCCTGCCTTATCCTCCAGAACTAAATAAAT
>NZ_JBFTIZ010000197.1:0-7673 GCF_056395165.1 Pedobacter sp. 10L46_2 | reverse complement strand
TGAGTGGTGAGGGTTTTTTTCTTGGTATTGCAGTGGCCGCATACGAGTGGATTGCAGCAATCGCACTTATTATTGTAGCCGTATGGTTCATCCCGGTCTATCTTAAGAACAAGATCTACACCATGCCTCAATTTCTAAAGACCAGGTACAATGAGTCGGTAGCATTAATCATGGCCATTTTCTGGCTGTTTTTATATGTGTTTGTAAACCTAACGTCCATTCTTTATTTGGGTGCAGTGGCCATTAACGGGCTCACAGGTGGAGATTACCTGCATGTGATTATGATCGGGCTTGCGGTATTTGCACTGATCATCTCTTTAGGGGGAATGAAAGTAGTTGCCTATACCGACGTAATCCAGGTGGCGGTATTGATTTTTGGTGGATTAGTAACCACATACATCGCACTGACTGTTGTGGGCGAGAAGTTCGGTGTTGGAGCAAATGCCATTGCCGGTTTCAATGTTTTAATGGAACAGGCTCCAGAGCATTTCAAAATGATCATCCCTAAACCTACCGCAGAATCCACCCAAAATGAGATCAGCAAATACCTGACTTTCCCGGGACTAGCTTCTTACGTAGCTGGTATCTGGATCATCAACCTCAATTATTGGGGATGTAACCAGTATATCACTCAGCGCGCACTTGGTGCAGATCTGCAAACCGCAAGAACGGGAATACTTTTCGCTGGCCTTTTGAAGCTGATGATGCCATTGATCGTGATGTTGCCGGGTATTGCAGCCTATGTATTGTACAAAGGCGGGCACCTGCCTCAATTGATCGGTGGCAAAGATGGTGCATATTCAGCCATTCTTACCTTTTTACCTACAGGTCTTAAAGGGCTATCCGTAGCTGCACTTACCGCAGCTATTGTAGCCTCACTTGCTGGTAAAGTAAACAGTATCTCCACAATCTTTACACTCGATATTTATGCAAAATATTTCAAGAAAGGTACAGAAGAAAAGAACCTCGTATTAGTTGGCAGATCAACAGTATTTATAGGTATGATTCTGGCAGTTCTCTTTACCTGGAACGATTTATTAGGCATTGGTGGTGAAGGTGGTTTTACTTTCATTCAGAAATATACTGGCTTCATTAGTCCGGGTGTATTTGCCATGTTTATTCTTGGTATGTTCTGGAAAAGAACCACTGGTAGTGCGGCCATCGCCGGGGTATTGGCAGGTTTCCTGTTTTCGGTATTCTTTAACGAAATGGCACCGAGTCTGCTGGGTAACGATACTTTCTTATATACGGCCTACCCTAATGGCAAAGGTGGTTTTGAAATTCCATTCCATATCTGCATGGGTCTTTCTTTCTTCTTTACTATGGCCATTATGATTGTAATGAGTTTGGCTGGTCCTAAAGTAAATCCTAAAGCATTTGAACTGGATAAATCCATGTTCAAAGTTTCTCCATCTACATTGGCTCTGATTGTGATAACGCTCCTGATCATTGCTGCATTATATGTAAAATTCTGGTAGGTTATACTAAGCTGGCCATGTAACTTTATAAAATGAGGGAGTATCATAATTTATGATACTCCCTCATTTTATAAAGTTACATCGATCCGTAATAAGATCCAGGCAAAGAGTTATATTTGGTTATAGCAAACGTAATGAAAGTTCATCAATTTCTTCCATCCGATGTGCTTAAGCCTTTTGTAAACCGCTTTTTGGTTACAGAAAGTGAAGGTGATTTAACCAGGCAATTATTACCTGGTACCGCGCCTGTTATGGCATTACGTTTTAAAGGCGCAATATACCTAAACAATAGCCACAATAATCTGGGATTTGGGATTACTGGAATGTCTAAAGTTGCACGCCCGGTATACTATACCTCCGGCTCAGCAGTACTACTGGTGCTTTTCAATGAAGGCGGTGCCACAGCTTTTATAAACACTCCCCTAAACGAATTTTTGGGGCTGACCACAAATCTCGACACCGTATTTCCCATTGGACAGGTTCAGCGACTTGAAGAAAACCTGGAAACGATTCAAACGCATGCCGAACGTATAGCCGCAGTAGAAACCTTTCTGATCACACAACTTAAAAGAAATGGTAAAGATCCTATGATCAGTAAGGCTGTTGATATCATCAAATCCACAAGCGGTAATTATAAAATAAAAGATCTTGCCGCTACACTGAACATCAACATCGATTCTTTCGAAAAGCGTTTCCGCAGCCAGATAGGTACCTCTCCTAAACACTTCTCATCCATCATCAGAATCCGTTCCGTCATCAGCACTTACCAATCTCATCAAAATCTTACTGCAGTTTCACAGGAAACTGGATTCTTCGATCAAGCCCATTTCAATAGGGATTTCAAGACATTTACAGGCGAAAGCCCTGGTCAGTTCTTTAAAAAAGGCCTCCCGAAATGGTGAATCCCGAAATAGGATAAAACTTGATTTTGTACAATTTTTGATTTTCAGTGTAGCATAATTTTGTATTATTAAATTACCAGCACATGAAACATTTACCTTTAATTATCGCTATTACCAGCGCCCTCACATCACAGGCATCCGAAAAAAAACACGTCACCGTACTTGGAAAAGATATCGCTTATATAGAAACCGGAACTGGTGATCCTATTGTATTTTTACACGGCAATCCCACTTCATCTTATGTATGGAGAAACATCATTCCACAGGTATCCAACTTAGGGCGCTGTATCGCTCCTGATCTAATTGGGATGGGCGATTCAGAAAAGATTTCAGATCCGAAATCACACACTTTCGCCGAAAACAGTCGATATCTGGATGCTTTCTACGAAAAACTTGGAATTAAAAAGAACATAACATTTGTAGTTCATGATTGGGGTTCAGCATTGGCATTCTACTGGGCAAGCAGACATCCTAATGCCGTTAAAGGGATCGCGTTTATGGAATCTATTACCGTTCCCTACAAATGGGAACAGATGCCTCCAAAAGGAAAGGAAATCTTTCAGGCCCTACGCTCTCCTGAAGGTGAAAAAATGATACTCGAGGAAAACTCATTTCTTGAAGTTAACATCCCCTTATCGCACATAAATCCACTAACAAAAGAAGAACACGATGAATACCGCAGGCCCTTTGTTGTACCTGGAGAATCACGGCGACCAATGCTATCCTGGGCACGTCAACTCCCCTTTGATGCAGAACCAAATGCATTTACATCTGTAGCTACCAGGTATACGGCTTGGCTAAAGAAAAGCGCGGTACCAAAACTGTATATCGAGGCGAATCCCGGTATGAGCTCTCCCGATGCAAAACAGTTTTGCAACAGTCTGCCCAATACCACAAAAGTTGTCGTAAAGGGTCTTCATTATCCACAAGAAGACTCTCCAGTTCAGGTAGGTGCAGCTTTAGTGGCATGGCTTCAGGCTATTGGACTATGATGCTTTCAGAAGTATTTCCCATATATTAGCTTTAAAATCATTTCCTATGTTTAGACACTATTTCAATACTCTTACGGTTATTTTATTTTTTAGTTCTTTTCTTGCAACAGCTCAACAGGTAAAAGAACCAAAAGATACGCCAATAGAATGGTCTAAATCTTATCAGCCTTTTCGCATTGCCGGCAATTTATATTATGTGGGCACAGAAGATCTGGCCTGCTATCTCATTGTGACCCCAAAAGGGAATATCCTCATTAATACCGGGCTTGCCACTTCTCTGTCAGTGATTAAGGCAAATGTTGAAACCTTGGGTTTCAAATTTAATGATATCAAGATATTACTGACCACGCAGGCACACTATGACCATATGGGAGCTATGTCGGCAATTAAAAAAGCAACCGGAGCTAAATTTATGGTGGATGAAAAGGACGCCGCGGTTGCAGCGGATGGGGGCAGTTCAGATTATGCATTAGGAGGTCATGGACCTACTTATGAACCAATAAAAACTGATCGTTTATTGCATAATGGTGATACCGTGGGTTTGGATGATATGAAGCTGGTTATGCTCCATCATCCAGGTCATACAAAGGGTTCTTGTAGCTTCTTGTTCGATGTAAAAGACAAAGACCGGATTTATAAGGTCTTAATTGCCAATATGCCTACAATCGTGACGGAGAAAAAATTCTCCGAAGTAACTTCCTATCCTGAAATCGCTAAGGACTATGCTTATACAATAGGCGCCATGAAAAAGCTCACATTCGATATCTGGCTTTCCTCTCATGCCAGCCAGTTTGGGCTTTATAAGAAGCACAAAGCCGGTGGCGCTTATAATCCTAATGCTTTTATTGACAGGAAAGGATATGATAAAGTACTCCGGGATTTAGAAATTCAATTTTCCAAAAAAGACTGATTTTCGACCCGATAAGAAATTGGTGTTTTATTTCCCTCCCAGTCTTTTTTGTTCCGCGTCAAGCCCTGTCTGTCTGCTTCGTTCAGACTTAACACTGGTTTTTCCGAAACGATAGGTGAAAGTTAGCCTCACATTGGTCGAAGTACCCCATTGCTCAAGGTTATATACATTACCAGCCAGTGTGCTAAATACCCTGCCCCTCTGACTATGAAAAATATCACCAACTCCGAGTTTCAAATTACCATTCTGGTTTGGAAAACTGTAACGCAGGCCTGCATCAGCGGTCAGCATACTTTTCACTTTAAATCCTCCATCTATCTGTGCCGTACTGGCATATACTGAAGCGTCTGCACTGAAGAGCTTGTTTAGTGTAAAATTGTTCTGAGTATACAAACTGGCACTGAATTGCTTCGAATTAAGATCTGTTCCGTTAAGATCCGGTGCCTGGATTTGTTTATGATAACCAACAAGATTATTATTCAGGTTCCACCATTTACTTATTTTTACGGGGAAATTAAGCGTAAGTGATACCACATCATTAGAAGCAAGGTTAAGTACCGTCTGGTACATCGATTTTTTGGCTTCATTCTGTAATAAGATCTGTGTGATTACATCCGATGTATGTGAATAGGCAAACGCAACGCTATATTTTTGTTTCCATAAATAAGTCGCTTCAAAATTTGTAGAATATTCCGGTTTAAGGTTAGGATTACCCTCGTTGTAGGTATACTGATCAAGGTAAAAAATAAATGGATTAAGGTTCTGATAATTTGGTCTGTTAATCTTTCTCGAATAAGACACACTGGCAACATTATCCGCATCGAAATTTCGGCTAAATGTTAACGAAGGGAAAAAATCAGTATAGGTTCGCTTATTCAACTGATTTATTGTAACCGAATTACCTGTAGACTGAGTCCGTTCTGCACGAAGACCAGTTTGCACCGAGAATTTACCTGTACTGATGTTCAAAATCGCATAAGCAGCACTTACCTGTTCGTCGTACTTAAAGCGATTGCTACGGCTGTTGTCCTTTATCCACTCTCCATTAACATCATTCTCATAAACGAAATTGTTATCGCTTTTCACACTGGCTACCTTGATACCTGTTTCAAGCTTGAACACTTTATTAAGCGGTAATACATAATCTGCTTTAATGGCTTTAATGTTGATATCCGAAGGCGAAAAATTCCTATATATCTGTCCGTCCTTAAAAAAAGTTCCATCAGGAAGGAAAAAGCGATTTACAAAACTCGCTTTGTTATCCCCGTTAAATGTTGAGTAGTCTGCATCAATAGTAATTTCCTGCCCTGCGGTATCCAATATCCCCTTATAGTTGATATTGTACGAAAAATTCTTACGATCTGTTGAGTTTTTGCCCGGAGTTTGCAATATGGAATCTGGTTTTGCAAACGAATCGCCAATCGTAATTCTGCTAAAACCATTTTGATCAAATCCATTCAAATTACCCTTAAGCAAAACACCAATTGTATGGTTTTTGGTCAGAAAGAAATCTGTTCCAATTTTAAAATTATTCGACGCAAAAACTGAAGTATCCCTATTTCTCTGGCTAAAATACAATTGTTTTGAATTCATACCGGGAGTTACCCTGTCAATGGTAAGGTTCTCCTGAAAAGGCCATCTATTGTAGTCATAAGACCCAAATACATTAAAAAATTGCCTGCGATAGTTTAGGTTAATACCTGGGTTGGCTTGTAAACGTTTATTATAACCAACACCAAGCGTCAAATTACCATTAAAGCCAATGGCAAGACTTTTCTTTGTTTTGATGTTGATGATTCCACCCGTACTATTTGCATCATATCGCGCACCCGGATTGTTGATGATCTCGATACTTTCGATCTCAGAACTTGGCATAGACTTAAGCAAGCTTACTACTTCGGCGCTACTCAAATAAGTCTGTTTGCCGTCAATAGTTACCAGTACATTGCCTTTGCCGGCAAGAGAGATATTCTCATTATGATCAATGGTAACTCCCGGTGCCTTTCTGAGCACCTCCAGGCCATTAAGTCCGGCGGCAGAGGGTGTAGCCTCAATATTAAAAATCAGTTTATCCCCTTTTCGTTCCAAAACAGGCTTTGATGCTGTAATACTTACCTCATTTAATTTATTTGTGTTTTCTTTAAGCACAATTGCTGGCAGCTCATAAGTTGAACCCTTAAGTTCAAATACCGGTGTTTTCACTTTATTATAACCAACAAAAGTTGATAAAACATAATAAGCTCCCGGAACTGCTGGAAGATTAAACTTACCCTCTCCATCGGTCATCCCTGTGGTAACCAGTACAGAATCTTTGGCAGAATATAAAAGTACGCTTACCGAAGGCAGGGTTTGCTTGTCATCCCTAACCGTTCCGGTTATTTTGCCATTTTGTTGCGCTACAACTTCAAAAGGCAAAATATATAAGCATAAAAAGAATGCAAAAAGTAAATGTATTTTCATTATCGATGTGTGTATTTATAACAATAAGATGAATTCTACGCCAATAGGTTACGAAGAAATGTAAAATTCTTTTCGAAAGCTGTTTATCAAACATTAGATCTGCGCTGATGATTGCCTAATGATTTATTGTTTGTAACTTTAATATGAAATGGAAACAAAGGGTCTGCTTTTTATCCCTGACATTAGTGGCTTCACTCGATTTGTAACAGAATCAGAAATTAATCACAGCCGCATAATCATACAGGAATTGCTTGAATTGCTTATTAATGCAAATCAAATTGGTCTCGAAGTTTCCGAAATAGAAGGTGATGCCATTCTTTTTTACAAATTCGGAGAACCGCCGCAACTCAAAGAGCTGTACAAGCAGGTAGAGAAGATGTTTTGTCTGTTTCACAAGAACCTTATGACTTATGATCAAAGGAGGTATTGCCAGTGCAAGGCCTGTATTTCTGCTGCCAATCTTTCCTTAAAAGTAATTACACACTACGGTGAATTTGCCGGGTATAATGTAAAGAATTTCAGTAAACTGATTGGCAAAGATGTTATTGTTGCGCACCAGCTTTTGAAGAACGACATCGCACAACATGAATATTGGCTGGTAACCAAAGACCTTCTGGATAATCACCCACCGGCTGATTTTACAGACTGGATGAGTTGGACTGACAGTATGAAACAGACAGAAACGGGGGAAATACACTTTCATTACACTCAGCTGAGCCAATTAAAAAATGAAATACCTGATGACCCTTTACCTCCATTAGATCTTTCCGGAAAAAAGAAAACACACTCCGTATCAAGAGTATACGAAACCGACATCATTACTTTATTTCATGCCTCAGGTGCATTTGAATTTCGGCACCTCTGGTGGGAAGGCGTAGAAAAAATAGAGGCCCTTAATCACCTTTTACCACGGGTGGGTATGAAGAGCAGG
>NZ_JBFTIZ010000196.1:0-10998 GCF_056395165.1 Pedobacter sp. 10L46_2 | reverse complement strand
GCCTTGCAGCGCTTGAGATAAATTGGCAACAGGCACCTCTCTTAATGACTTTTCATTAATAGAAACAATGGATCCTGTTATATCCGATTTCTTTTGTGTTCCATAACCTACCACAACAATTTCGCTTAATGTTTTATCTTCGGTTACAAGAGTTACATTAATTGTTGACCGATCAGCAACAGGTATTTCCTGAACTGCAAAACCCACGGAAGAAAATACCAGGGTTCCTGAGCCATTAGGAATTGTGATGGAATAGTTTCCATTTACATCGGTACTGGTGGTTGTTGAAGTACCTTTTAATTTAACACTTACACTAGGTAAGCCGCCGCTGGCATCCGATACTTTTCCTTTAACAATAAATTGCTGGAAGGAGGAAAAGCCATCAAAACTACAGCAGCATAACAGAAGCACCAGAAGGCACCACTGAATAGAAAATGCTCTACTAATCATGGTTTAAGATTGTTTAGGTTTAAATATTTGATTAGTCTAATGAAGAGAAATTTGCCCGCATTTTTGTCTGTTGCGTTAGCATATTCTTCAACCAGATTGTCATTTAGATAAGCCCTGGAAGCTAGTTCATTGCTACAATTTCAAAAACAGAACTGCTTAATGGAGTGATCTTCCCTGGAGAAAGATTTAACCCAACCTTCATCAGATAGTCTCCACTATAAACTTTATCGTTATCCGGATGTGTTGATTTTGTATCTGGCAACAGATTAATCTCCTTAATTTTATATTGTTTTAACGGATCAAGCCCTTCTAAAGTAACTCTTCCCATATACTCTTTACGTCTGAAATTGAGGAGGTAATTAAACAAAACTGCTTTATTTTTATCCTCACTCACATACATCATAACCGCTCTGTTTTCCTCATAAGGTGAAATCAGTCGATACAAATCTCCAAACCAAATTACATTGCTAATGCGTTTATAATTTTTAACCGCTTCATTGCTAAATATAATTTCTGCATCAGTCAAATTTTTCACCCGAATATCGTACCCAAGTTTGCCCATCATTGCAACATCCGTACGAAACTTAAGCGACTGTTTACCCATAGAAGTTACATGGCTTGAAACCGCTACAGATGGAAAAAAGTTAAGATAACCCCATTGAATAAAAATGCGTTCCAGCCCATCAGTATTATCGCTAGGCCAAAATTCTGTAAAATACTTTAATCCACCATAATCAACCCTACCACCTCCACCTGCACAAAGCATAATGGGCAAATGAGGATGTTTTCTTCTTATCCGCTCTAAAATATCATACAAACTTTTGGTATAATCAATAAATAAATTTCCCTGATTCTCTTTAAGATATGGCGAATATGTATTTGTCATCATTCTATTGCAATCCCATTTTATAAAAGCAATACCAGGATTCTTTGAAACCAGGTCATCAACCATATGGAATACAAAATCCTGCACTTTAGGGTTAATCAGATCCAATACCAATTGATTACGGGAATAAGCTTCCTCTCTGTTTGGTAATTTCAAAATCCAGTCAGGATGTTTTTCATACAACTCACTTTTCGGGCTCACCATTTCCGGTTCTATCCAAATTCCAAACTTTAGCCCTTTTGCAGTTGCTTCTTTTGTAAGAAAGCCTAAACCGCCAGGCAATTTTTTCTTATCTACCTGCCAGTCTCCTAATGCAGTTTTATCAGCATCGCGCGGATATTTATTGCCAAACCACCCATCATCCAGTAAAAACAGATCCACACCTAACTTATCTGCCCCATCAAATAACTCAACCAAAATATCCTGGTTAAAATCCATGTGAGTAGCTTCCCAATTATTCAATAATGTTAGTTTCGGCTTGTCTCCATCCAACACACCATACCTTCTTGCCCATCTATGTAAATTTCTGCTGGCCGTCCCCTTGCCTTTATTAGAATAGGTAAATATAAAAGCAGGAGTTTCGAACGTTTTACCAGGCAACAATTTATATTCTGACGCGTAAGGATTCATACCGGTAACCATACGTAATGAATTCTGCTGATCTATTTCAAAAGAGCATTGAAAATTACCCGACCATGCCAATGTCCCGGCAATCAATTCACCGCTGTTTTCGTCTGCAAGTTTATTCAATGAAAGAAAAAATGCCGGAGCACGATACATTTGAGCACGTGTCCCCAGTTTACTATCCAGAATTTTGATACCTGTTGTAAGCGGTGTTTCTTTCATTCTCATTTCGGTCATATAATCCCCATCAAATTGGCTAAGCCAATACTTAGAGGCATCAAAATGAAGCATTGAAGAAGCATAGTTTGTGAGTGTTATGGGTTTCTTCTCATTGTGTTTTATAGTTGTCCATTGCTTAATGATGTCTTCATTTTTATAAGCAGTAAAATGAAGCACTACTTCAATAGCATATTGCGGATCTTTAAGCGTAATTGTGGTAGCCGTTACATTATCATCCTTTTCTGTTTTATCGGTTACGTATTTTAAATCAAGTGATGGGTTTCCATCAGCATGGACAATTCTTATAGCCGGCTCAAACAAATCACCCATTCCAGCTCCTATATAAGCTTCCCTGCGCGTAGATCTTAGCAAACCCTCATCAACTGAACTATTTAGCTTCTGACCCAAATAACTCTGATAAAGTTTATTATTATTACCAACAGTAAAAACAAGCGACGCATTTTTAGTATCTACAATAATCTGTTTTTCGGATTGTCCGAAAGATATTAACCTAAAAGAGACAAGCAGAATACTAAAAAACAGAATGGATTTATTCATGACGGATTAAAAGTTTATAATTATAACTTGATCAATTGAGTTGCACCTACTTTTACTTGATATTTGTTTACCTTACCGGCTTTCTTGACCACAATTGCCAGTTTATCTTTTCCGGCTCTTGATATTTCCAGATCGAATACATTTCCAAAAGAGTGGATATTTCGCAACGCAAACTTGTTCCATGCCTTTGGCATTCTTGGTGCGCAATTAAAGCTATTAAATCCAATAGGTCGTATGCCAAAAAGTCCTTCAGTAAATATTCTACAATACAAACCACTTTCTGCAGACAAATGGCGTTGGTTGCCTTCAGGATATGCCTCCACGGGATATGGAACATGATTGCCAAGTAACCTCCTTCTCGAATAATATTTTATAAAATCCATCGCTTTTTCAGTGTCTCCGGCTTCAAGAACTCCTCTTAATGCGTAAAGTGTAGAACGATCCCAGAAGGTTTCTTTACCGGCCTGTGTGGCTAGTCCATCAGCAGTCCACAAACGTGGAGAAAACAGGGCATCGATCGTTCCCTTTTTTCTATCAAATATTCCTACGGTAAGCGGCAAACATATCCATGCACGTAGCTTGCAGATCGCAACGCATCATAGTATAAGGTATTTGTGGCCAGATTTGCTTTCCCGGCAGGAAAACGCCCCTCAAGTTCATCTTTATCAGAATTCACCACCCCCTCATTATTCATTTTTCTTCTGCTAAATTCCAGGCACCATTCAATCAAGGGCCACAATACGCGTGCTGAGTCTATGTTTCCATTCGCCAAAGCATAGCGTGATGCGCCATAAGCTATCATTGCCTGGTCCCCTCTATCTCCAGCGCCTTTCCATACCGCATCCCCTTCAGCAACAATAGAACTTGGAATTGGCTTATAATCCGGATTCATATATTTTGCAAACCAACGATAAGAATTCATTGCGGACTGATTGCCAACCCTGTCTCCCAAAAATGCAAAGAATGGGTTAACATATTCTGCCTGATCATTAGCCCATATTGCAGCATAATAAGCCAAACCACCCGGTCCATGCATATAGCCGCCCTTTGTTTTATAAATACTTTCCGTAGCTCTTAGTTTAGCAAACTCAAATGCTGTATTAAGTATATCATCAGGAGTTTCTAGTTTAAGTGGCGCCTGAATCTCAGCGATCCTTTCTACCCTTTTTTGTTCTTCCAGATCAGGATTAATGGCCTCTATATTTTGTGGTGTATCTGTTGCGAGATAATAAACGGCAAAGGTTATTGATTTACCAGCTTTCAAAAGGCGGCTGCCTTCTCCTATTGTACCCATTATTACCGAATGAGATTGTACTTTACTTTTAGAAGGATCTGTTCTTACTTCACGTCTTAAATATTCCATTGAAATGGTTTGGTCTTTATCTGATTTATTAGTAAAAATAAATTTCTCAATAGCCATAGGCCTATCCACAGAAGGAAAAAGCTCTCTTTCTATTTCCGTTAAAACAGGCATACCTGTTTCGGCAGAAACCTTCATAATCCCTTTATGATTTATCTTTTTAATACTATAACCTAATGTGCCAGATTTGCCACTTTTCTCAATAGAAAAATCTAATAACCTGTTGTTTATATAAAACCTTGGCAGTTCATTATCCTGAAAAGAATAAGAAATATGTGTTCTTGTCCCATCAGGCAACATTCTAAAAGTTGGAAATACAACTGTTCTGCTAATCTTCGATTTTCTGTTGCTATCTAAACCATACTCAACCCATAGTGCTACCTTTTCTCCCGCCATCTCAATATGATCAGTATGCGGCAATTCATTTTTAATGGACCAGCTTATACTGCCATTGTCCTCAATGCTCCAACGATCTGCTTGTTTAGGCAACGCGCCCTGTTGAGCATAACTAAATGATTGAATGATACCCATACAAGTTGTGAGCACCATGGTATGAATAAGATTTCTCTTCATGGTTCTTTATTTTCTTAATCCTATTGTAAATTATTCATTCTTGATTGCAAGTGCAATTTGAGTAATACTTAGAGCTAATCTATTGCCACTATTAGCTAAGTAATCAACCGTATTAGCATATTCAGGTACGCAGGGTTTTTCATCTTGAAAAATGTTTATCTTTCCGTGCACCGCATACACATATTCACTTCGCTGGCGAACACTTGCCTGAAAATTGGCAGGAATTTATGAAAGGTTCACCGGAAACCGGAAAAGGGACCGTGGATAAAATATAACAAGAACAAATAATATAAAAATGAGATTAAAGAATTTTGGTTTTAGTTTGATGATACTTTTCAGCTCCGTATCTATTTCAAATGCACAACGGGATAAGGTAGTTACGCTTGATAATTTTTTCAATCATGAAACAAAAAAGAACAAAGATGGAAATGAAATCAGGTTTCATTACACTTGGGAGGACCAAACACTAAATGGCTATTCTATACTTGGAGATATTTTTAAAAAGAATGGATTTCAGATCAAAAATCTTGACAACGGGCCAACACTTAAATCCTTAAAGGGCAACGATGTATATATCATTGTAGATCCGGATAATACTAAGGAAAACCCTAACCCAAATTACATTAACAAAGATCATATAAAAGCAATTACCAAATGGGTAAAAGCCGGAGGAGTACTGGTCTTATTAGCCAACGATAGTGCCAACACTAACCTTACGCAGTTAAATATCCTCGCAGAAAATTTCGGCATTAACTTTTCCAATAAAAGCCGAAACATGGTGAAAGGAAAAAATTATGAAACAGGAACCGTAAATATTCCGTTCGGAAATGAGGTGTTTACTGCCTCCAAAAAATTCTACATAAAAGAACTTTCAATTCTTCAATTGAACCCACCTGCCCAGGCTTTAGTAACAGAACAGAACGATGTTATCATGGCTACTGCAAAATACGGTAAGGGTACTGTTTTTGCCCTTGGCGACCCATGGATTTATAATGAATATGTTGATGGAACCCGCATTCCCTCAACATACGAAAACTACAATGGTGCAGTTGAACTGGTAAAATGGCTTAGTTCAAGAATACCTCATCAATAAATATCCATGCTGGCTCGCCCTTTCCTGGATGCCACTGAGGTAGTTTCTTAAAGTTTTTCCCCACTATCTTTAAACATGAGACACTTCGTGGTTCAAATTTTGCATCTAACTTTACAAGTGCATTCCCTTCATCTTTAAGCGGCATTTGATTTTTTATTACCTTTAATAAGCGAAGACTTTTCTTATCTGCACCACCCCAAATCTCAACCTCCTGTGGAAGTAAAATATATGCAGAGATTTGTCTCATTACATTTAGTGTTACCGATTTTAAAGAAATAGCCTGCTTAAAAAACATGATGGTCTCCATGTTATTTTCTCTAAAACCAATCCATTTACCTGTATTAATATCAAAATCACCCAGCTGATTGTCGACCAATATCTTTGTTCCATCAGACCTGTACTTTTCATTTGGCTGCATTAAAAAAGCAATACTATCAGGCTTATAATTGCTTTGGTAAAAGTTAAAAACTATTGCGTCGCTGCTATACCAACCAGCTTTATATGCTTTTGCTTTTAGCGTAGTGGTTTCCTTAATAACAATTTCTTTATCATATAAAGGTGACTTAAGACTATCAGGTTCTGAACCATCTGTGGTGTACCTGATTTGCACTCCGTTTACAGGGTGTTTTACCTGAAGGGTCAACGAATTTTTAAAAATAGAAATGTCTGTACTCAACCGGGGCTGATTTAATTTAACCGGACTCTTGCCATCATCTTTAAAACCGCCTATTATAGCCAGCTCCTTATTCATTTTCTGTAATTGGCCTATCTCGCCTTCATTTAAACCAGTGTTCCACAAGGTCAGCTCTTTAAGGCTTTTCATACTCACAAGCTGCTTAACAAAGTTAAAATTAACCTTTGTTCCTGATAAGGATAATGCATTTAAATGATTTAAGGATTTTAAGTACTTAAGCCCATCGCCCTTAATATCCGTAAAATTTAAATTTATCTTCCGCAGATTTTCAAACGCCCCTATTGTCTTTAATTCCTCATCTTTAATGGGTAAATTATTCAAATTTAAGGATACAATCTGCTTTTTAACAGGCATCAGTTCTTTTATAGCTTCAGGCTTATAAATACTTCTATTATAAACATTTACTTCTAAGGCTGGCGATATTTTATCGAGCGCGTAAATCACTCTGTAATTGTTATTTAGCTTCTTCACCGTTGCCTCATCTGCTGCTCCAAAATCATAATTTTCTTCGACAGATGTTACAGGCCCCAACAATGACGCGGACAGTACTCTCAAAGAATCGTTTTTTGGCAGATCTAAAACTTTCTTCTTTAAATCAGCATTACCCTTTATCCATAAAGCTAAAATGGCAATTTCCTCACTCGTTAACTGAGATTTACTCTTAGGGGGCATGTGCTTTTTATCATCTGCAGGCAGATGTATTCGTTCCAGCAGCAAACTTATTTCAGGTTTCCCAGGCACAAATAATTTACCGTTCTTTCCGCCCTTAAACATAGATTTAGCATCTGCCAAGATTAAACTGCCCTTTGCTTTTTCTAAATTATGGCAACTCAAACACTTTTCATTAAATATGGGCATGATCACATCATCAAATATGACTGCCTTATCTACTGGAACCTTTTCTTTTTCTGGCATTACGGCTGCCAGAACAAAATTATCTCCATGAGTTAATGTAGCTCCATAATGGCCGGTAACAATTAAACATAAAATGGTAATAACAGCACCTGCTTTTGCTACGGGTGCTTTATACCAGGAAGAGTTTCTGGACCAATATATAATTGAAGAAATAAAAACAATGCTTACTCCTGTCCACTTGTGCCATTGCAAAGTATCACCGCTATAGCCTTCTTCTTTTGACAGGAATAATCCCATAACAACAGTTACTGCAGACAATAAAACTCCGGTTAACAATAACCCGGTAGTGAAATTCTGATATAACTTTTCTCCGGTGTATGCCTCCTTAAAGCGAAAGAATTCCAGAAGCATCGCTAACAGCAAAAGTACTATAGGAAAATGCAGAATCATAGGATGCAGCCTACCTAATGGCTGTAACCAATACGGCACAGAAATCTTATCTCCAAATACCAGTAAAAAGACAATAAAGATGTTTAACGCAAATAATGCATTTTCAGTAAAACCTTTAAGCGTAATTCTCATAAAAAATTATGCACGGGTAAATTTATATGGATATACTTTGCCCGATGCCCACTGGGCTACATAAAGGTTGTCGTCGTCATCTACACATACATCATGTGGATTCAGAAAAATCTTCTCTGCCTGCGACATTGGTTGCAATATACCATCCGTATAAGTCGGTGCTGAACCACCAATATTTGACACTACCTTATTATCCTTATCCAAAATAGTAACAAAGCCACTATTCTCCTTATTCAGATCCGGTGATCTTAGCACCGCAGCATACAAATAATCATTTTTAATAACCGGCCTGCAAACACAAGCACCAGGAAGCACAATTATCTCTTTTAAATTCCCTGCCATATCAAAGCGTTTAAAGCAATTGCGTGTACGATCTGTAACCAGCAATGATGCTTCACCCTGTCTTTTATCAATACAAACCCCATGCGCATTATCCAGATGTTTGGTTTCGGCACCTTTTCCGCCAAAATAACTCAACAATTTACCCTCAGCATTATAATGCAGAACATACTGCAATCCATAACCATCTGCAATAAAGAAATCACCATTGTCTGCAACTGCTACTTCGGTTGGTACATATTCTTCATTTTTTTTGTACAGCCCTGTTTCCATCGGACAATCAAGTGTCATCAGTATTTTTCCATCCAAGGTAGTCTTATATACCTGATGTCTGTTTGTATCGGTAATAAAAAGAAATTCTTTACTGCCCTCTCTGGTGAGTGTTAATCCATGTGCCCCAGGAAATTCGTGACCCCAGGAATCTAACAGTTTGCCCGATTTATTATAGATCAGTACATTATTTTTGGTCTCATTTGTCAATAAAATAATCCGGCCTTTTTTATCCTGCACCATTTCATGACAATCATTTACCGGATTCTTTGCAGGGTTTAATTGCCCCCACTTTGCATCCATCGTATAGCGCATGTTGTTGTGACCATACACAGGTTCTTTTGATTTTGCTAATGTATCTTTCATAATAAAAAATCCGGCAGAAACTGCGGTTGTATGTTTTAAAAATTCTCTTCTTTTCATAAAATATTCTTTATACTATAATGTCATTAATTACTTTGCCGGCTACATCTGTTAATCTGTAGCGACGGCCTAAATGTTTAAACGTAAGTTTTTCATGGTTTAGCCCAAGCTGATGAAGAACTGTTGCATGAAAATCGTTCACATGAACAGGATCTTTTACAATGTTGTATCCAAACTCGTCAGATTCACCATATACTATACCCGGCTTAATTCCACCCCCAGCCATCCAAATGCTAAAACAGCGTGGATGATGATCGCGACCATAGTTATCCTTGGTCATTGCGCCCTGACTATAATTAGTGCGGCCAAATTCACCTCCCCATATCACCAATGTTTCATCAAGCAATCCTCTCTGTTTCAAATCAGTTATTAATGCTGCCGATGCCTGGTCTACGTCTTTAGCTTGCCCTGCCATCTCATTTGGCAGATTGCCATGCTGATCCCATCCCTGATGATACAATTGCACAAAACGCACCCCGTTTTCACTTAGCTTACGTGCCAGCAAACAATTCGCAGCAAAAGTTCCCGGAACCAAACAATCAGGTCCGTAAAGTTTTATAATATCGTCTGGTTCTTTAGAAAGATCGGTGATTTCAGGTACAGCAGTCTGCATTCGATAGGCCATTTCGTATTGTTGTACCTTGGCATTTATCTCCGGGTCACCAAATTCCTGGTACGACATCTCATTCAGCTCAGCCAATTTATCGAGCATCTTTCTTCTCTCAAATCTGTTCAATCCTTCCGGGTCTTTTAAATAAAGTACCGGATCTTCGCCACTGCTAAATTGAACACCCTGGTGCGTGGAATCCAGAAATCCATTAGTCCACAGTTTTGAGTATACCCCCTGCCCATTACCTTTACCCCGCGACAACAATACAGTAAATGCTGGCAGATTTTTATTTTCGCTACCTAAGCCATAACTAAGCCATGCACCCATACTTGGTCTGTTTCCCTGTTGCGCCCCGGTTTGAAAAAAAGTTAATGCCGGATCATGATTTATCGCTTCGGTAAACATAGATCTGATGATACAAATATCATCGACAACCTTTGCAGTATGAGGGAACAAGTCACTAATCCATGCTCTCGACTCACCGTATTGCTTAAAATCATAATATGAACCTACCAAAGGGAAAGAAGATTGATTAGCCGTCATACCTGTAAGGCGTTGACCTGCTCTAATGGATGCCGGAAGCTCCTGCCCCATCATTTCTCTAAGCTTAGGCTTATAATCAAAAGACTCCAATTGTGAAGGAGCACCGTTCTGAAACAGATAAATTACTCTTTTAGCTTTAGGAGCAAAATCAGGAATACCGGGAGGAAGTCCTGCCTCTTCAAAACTGCCGGTAAACAGATCCGGAATTAGTAACGATCCCAGTGCAACACTCCCTAAACCCAAACTTAATTTTGAAAGGAAACGACGTCTGTTAAAATTAAGTCCATGCTCCAAAATATTCTTTTCCATAAATCAGGATTTTGTAATGGTTTCTTCTAAATTATATATTGCTGCTATTACTTCCATCATTGCGGCAAGTTCAGTTTTATTGGTTTTCTGAGAGAGAGGGTACTCGCCTACTGCCAAAACTTTCTCCGCATTTGATTTTTGTTTAAATACCTTCAATTGATCGGCGTAATAGGAGGCCAACAGCTTTATTTCTTTATCCTTAGGTTTTCTACAAACTATCCTTCTAAATGCCTTGCTGATCCTTGCTTCTGATGTTCCTTTATCTTGTAATAACTTATCGGCCAAAACACGCGAAGCCTCTAATACTGTGGGGTCATTCATCATCGCCAATGCCTGAAGCGGGGTATTCGTTTTTAATCTTTTAACTTCACACTGGTCTCTGTTACTGGCATCAAAAATTCCCATTACAGGAGGTGGAACAGTTCTTTTAATGAAAGTATACATACCTCTCCGATACAAACTCTCGTTATGATCTTGTCTGTATGTAGCCAATAAACCTCTACCTGATGTAGCTCCTTCCCAAAGGCCTGGTGGCTGGTAAGGCTTAACACTTGGCCCTCCTATTGTATTCACTAACAACCCACTACTGGAAAGCACCACATCTCTGACA
>NZ_JBFTIZ010000195.1:0-7686 GCF_056395165.1 Pedobacter sp. 10L46_2 | reverse complement strand
TTTTTGTTCACGTGTGGTGAACGCAAAACTGTGAATATTTTCTTTTCTGTTGGCAACGGAATCGGTCCGCTAACCACTGCACCCGTAGGTTTAACAGTCTTTACGATTTTCTCAGCAGATTTATCTACCAAGTTGTAATCGTAAGATTTTAATTTAATTCTGATTCTTTGGCTCATGGTATTTATTTAATTAAGGCGCCGGTTAGAGCTATTAATAACCGGCTGCCAATTTATTTTTATTCTACAGATTTAATTCTGCCTTTTGATTTAGCAATTACTTCGTCCTGAACGTTTTTCGGAGCTGGCTCGTAGTGATCAAACTCCATTGTAGAGGTTGCACGACCAGAAGTAATAGTACGTAACTGAGTTACATAACCAAACATCTCAGAAAGAGGTACAGTTGCTTTAATTACTTGAGCACCGTTACGTGTATCCATTCCTAAAAGTTGACCACGACGACGGTTCATATCACCGATTACATCTCCCATGTTTTCTTCAGGAGTAAGGATCTCGATTTTCATGATTGGCTCCATCAACACAGGGTTACATTTAGGTAATGCCTCACGATATGCCATTTTAGCTGCAAGTTCAAAAGATAAAGCATCTGAATCGACTGCGTGGAATGAACCATCAATTAAGCGAACTTTCATGTCTGGTAGTGGGTAACCAGCCAATACTCCGTTAGCCATAGATGCAGCAAATCCTTTTTCTACAGATGGGATAAATTCACGAGGAATTGAACCACCAGTAATTTCGTTAACAAACTGCAATCCACCTTTTTCCCAATCAGCATCGATAGGAGAAATAACAACTTGGATGTCCGCAAATTTACCACGACCACCAGATTGTTTTTTATATGTCTCACGATGTTGAACAGTTCCATTAATTGCTTCTTTGTAAGCAACTTGTGGTGCACCTTGATTAACCTCAACTTTGAACTCACGTTTTAAACGATCGATCAAAATATCTAAGTGAAGCTCACCCATACCAGAGATAACAGTCTGGCCAGTTTCCTGATCAGTTTGAACTCTAAAGGTAGGATCCTCTTCAGCTAATTTAGATAAGCCCATACCTAATTTATCAATATCAGCCTGAGTTTTAGGCTCAATTGCTAAACCGATAACCGGCTCTGGGAAATCCATTGATTCAAGAACAATTGGATGTTTCTCATCACAAAGTGTATCACCTGTTTTGATATCTTTAAATCCTACTACCGCAGCAATATCACCAGCACCTACATTAGGAATTGGATTTTGCTTGTTAGCATGCATTTGGAAGATACGAGAAATACGCTCTTTGTTTTCAGAACGTGCATTATAAACGTATGAACCAGCTTCTAGGTTACCTGAATAAACACGGATAAAGCACAAACGACCTACGAAAGGATCCGTTGCAATTTTAAATGCTAAAGCTGCAAAAGGCTCATTAATGTCTGGCTGACGAGTTACTTCCTGACCAGTTTCTGGGTTAGTACCTGTGATACCATCCACATCCATTGGCGAAGGCAATAATTCCATTACCAAATCAAGCATGGTTTGAACACCTTTATTTTTGAAAGATGAACCACACACCATAGGAACGATTTTAGCATCTAAAGTAGCTTTACGCAATGCATCAAGAATCTCACGCTCAGTGATTGAACTTGGATCTTCGAAGAATTTCTCCATCAAAGACTCATCGTAATCAGCAACTGCTTCTAATAAATTCTCTCTCCATTCAGCAACTTCATCAACCATATCTGCAGGAATTGGAACCTCAGTAAAGGTCATACCTTTATCATGCTCATTCCAAACAATACCACGGTTATTGATCAAATCAACAACACCAGTAAAGTTATCTTCAGCACCGATTGGTAACTGCAAAGGAACAGCATGACTGCCCAACATATCTTTAACCTGTTTAACAACTTTTAAGAAGTCAGCTCCAGAACGGTCCATTTTATTAACGAAACCTATACGAGGAACTGCATAGTTGTTAGCTAAACGCCAGTTAGTTTCAGATTGAGGCTCAACACCATCAACTGCTGAAAATAAAAACACCAATCCGTCAAGTACACGCAATGAACGGTTTACCTCTACGGTAAAATCCACGTGTCCAGGAGTATCGATAACGTTTACCTGATATTTATTACCACGGTAAGGCCAGAATACAGTTGTTGCAGCAGACGTGATTGTTATCCCGCGTTCAGCTTCCTGTACCATCCAGTCCATGGTTGATGCACCTTCGTGTACCTCACCAATCTTGTGGTTTACCCCAGCATAATAAAGGATACGCTCTGTTGTTGTAGTTTTACCTGCATCAATGTGAGCTGCGATCCCGATATTTCTAGTAAATTTTAAATCTCTTGACATTATAATAATTTCAAATATTAGAAACGGAAATGTGAGAACGCTTTGTTAGCCTCAGCCATTTTATGCGTATCTTCTTTCTTTTTCACTGCTGCACCTTCACCTTTAGCTGCTGAAACAATTTCACCTGCTAATTTTTCTTTCATGGTTTTTTCACCACGTTTACGAGCGTAAGAAATTAACCATTTCATGCCTAAAGCAATCTTACGGTCTGGTCTTACTTCTGTAGGTACCTGAAAGTTAGCACCACCAACACGGCGTGACTTAACCTCTACTGCAGGCATTACATTTGCTAAAGCACGTTTCCATACTTCTAAACCATTCTCACCAGCTTTTTTCTCAGCTAATTCAACAGCATCATAAAAAATATCATATGCGATAGATTTTTTTCCATCGTACATCATATTATTTACAAATCTCGTCACCTGAACATCGTTAAATTTTGGATCAGGAAGGATAATTCTCTTTTTTGGTTTTGACTTTCTCATTTTTCTTTCCTCCTAATTATTTCTTTTTACCTTTTGTTGGTGCCGCTGCTACTTGTCCTGGCTTAGGACGTTTAGTACCATATTTTGAACGACGTTGGTTACGACCAGCAACTCCTGAAGTATCTAATGCTCCACGGATGATGTGATAACGTACACCTGGTAAATCTTTAACACGTCCACCACGTATCAATACGATTGAGTGCTCCTGTAAATTGTGACCTTCTCCAGGGATGTAAGCGTTAACCTCTTTACCATTGGTTAAACGTACACGTGCAACTTTACGCATTGCTGAGTTTGGTTTTTTAGGGGTAGTGGTATATACACGTGTACATACACCTCTTCGCTGTGGACAGCTGTCCAACGCCGGAGACTTACTCTTGAACTCCAGTGCTACTCTACCTTTTCTAACTAATTGTTGAATGGTTGGCATTGTTCTTTTTTGTTTTTCTTATTTTATGTTTAAAAACTTTACCCCTCAATAAGGGACTGCAAAGGTAAGACAATACATTTTATAAATCAAGGGGTTAACACAAAATTATTCAAACCATAAGATTCACAGAATAAATAATAAGAGTTCTATATGGGGTATTCGGGTTTGGGATGAAAGCAGATTAAGAATTGGTATGGGATCCCTTTGGAAAACAGATACTTTTTTCAGAAGCACCCTCGAACAAACCTCGAAGCAGCATCGAACCTGTCTTAAAGTAATCGCGTTAATGAAAGGTGTTCAAGTATAATTTCTCTACTTTTTTCCTGGCCCAGTCAGTTTTACGTAAAAACTTAAGGCTCGAATTCATAGTAGGATTATTATTAAAACAAGCAATTTTAACAAGAAGACCCAATTCTTCCCAGCCATAGTGCCATACAAGTTGTTTTAGAATAAACTCGAGTGTTTTTCCGTGTAATGGATTATTTTTCTGCTCTTCTATGGCCATGCCACAAAAATAATAAGAATAACTAAATTTGGACATAAATAAAAATATATGAATTTCAAACTAGGAGACTTTGTTCGTTTTGTTGACGAGAATTTAGAAGGGTACATTACCAGAATTATCGACAAAGATACCATCGGTGTTACTGATGCCAATGATTTTGAAATACCGGTTTTGGCATCTAAAGTAACATTAGTACATGGTGAAATTATAGAAAATGACATTGTTACCAACCGCCCTGCCCCTGTTATACCTCAGGCAGAGTTTATAAAAGATGGTGTATTTCTTGCCATCGTAACAGATCAGCACAGTAATTCTGTAGCACACTTTCATATCGTAAATGAAACGTCTTTCCAATTACTTGTTAGTTTAACTACTGAAAAAGGTGGAAATTTTAAAGGTGAGTTCGCAAACATTTTGGCTCCTCATTCAGCTAAAAAAATCTATTCAGATCAACTTGGCGACATACAGATCTGGCCTAAGTTTAATATTGAAGTGTTGTTTCATACAACAGCTAATGTTGAACCTAAACCTCCTATCGTTATAAATAGAAGCATAAAAGGCAAGGATCTTTCTGTTGCTAAAGAAGATATTAGTTTGCTGAAGCAAAAAGGATGGTTAATTCGTCTCGATGAGCCTGAACCATTAATTGATGCTCAAAAGCTGAAAGAAAGTTTTTTCAAAAGCCACTAAATAAAAGTAGCTGCGTCATGCTGCAGCACAAACCGTCATCTCGACGATAGGAAAGATTCTTGAATGAATATAACCAAGAGATCTCTCCTATCGTCGAGATGACGGCCGCTTTAAAAACAACCCATTATTAGTTTTTCTTCCATTTATTATTATCGTTATTCACATCGGGCAATAGATTCTCCGGATCCAAAACAACCGACACTACCTCTTCAGTTGTAGGGTAAGGTACGGTCCATACATTATTCCGCATCCAAACATCAACCGGGATTTTTACACGGTCAGTTTTACCACTTTTGGTTTTAATCTCCAAAATAATCGGCATTGGCATTTTTTCCAGATTGGCAACAACTATGTTATACCCTCTGGCCTCATCCCTGTTAGATTCTGTTACGCTAACAATAGCCTGATCCATTTTCCAGTTTTCAAGAAACCATCCTCTCCAGAACCACGAAAGGTCTTCTCCTGCACCATTTTCGATAGAACGGAAAAAATCATCTGGCATTGGGTGCTTAAAAGCCCAATGATCTATGTATTGTCTAAAAGCATAATCAAAACGATCCGCCCCTAGTATTACGTTTCTCAATATATTCAATCCCTGAGCGGGTTTATAGTATAAATTCCCTCCAATATTACGTTCTCTCATAGCATCGGGGCTCAGCATTATATATTCTACTTCCGGACTTTGCTGCTTGTCGGCAATCTTATGCATATCATCAGGAGTTTTTTTGTACTCGCCATTATTAAATGCAGCCGATGAAATTCCATTAATAAAAGTATTAAAGCCTTCGTCCATCCAGCCATATTTACGCTCATTACTGCCCACAATCATAGGAAACCAAGTATGCCCAAATTCATGATCTATAACTCCCCAGGCACTCCCTTTTTTGGCTTTCCAGCCACAAAAAACAATTCCCGGATATTCCATCCCCCCAACATTACTGGCAACATTTACAGCCATAGGGTACGGATATTCAAACCATTTATCGGAATAATGCTCTATTGATGTTTTAACATATTCAACCGCTCTGCCATAACCATCGCTGCCGTTACTTTCAACAGGATGAGCAGAAACAGCCAGTGCTTTCTTGCCACTTGGCAAATTGATACGTGCAGCATCCAAAACAAATGCTTTTGACGATCCCCAGGCAACATCCCTGGCATTTTTAATTTTAAATTTCCAGGTGAGTTTATCTTTAGCAGGGCGGGATTTTGGATCCTTAACTTCAGATTCAGATCTTATAGATATTGTTTTATCGCTAGCCTTTGCTTCATTCCATCGTTGTAATTGCACAGGCGTAAAAACCTCTTGTGGATTCAACAACTCACCAGATCCCATAACAATATGATTTGCTGGCGCGGTTACAGCGAAATCAAAATCACCATACTCGCAATAGAACTCCCCTGCTCCCCAATAAGGTAAGGTATTCCATCCTAGAACATCATCATACACACACATGCGAGGGAACCACTGCGCTATCGCGAATATTTCACCATTTTTAGTTGTTAAATGCCCCATACGATCAGATCCATTAATGGGAATAACGAAAGAGAAATTCATTTTTATTGTTACTACATCTCCTGCAGCAGCCATTGGTTCGGCTAGTCGTATTTGCATACGGGTATCTTCTATCAAAGAGGTAAACTTAACTTCTTTCTGTTTTTGCAATACAGTTAAGCCTTCTATTTTATATCCGCCGTTTAGCTTTTCACCTCTGGCCCCATACCTACTTCCTGCAGCGATAAGTGCATTTCCTCTAGAATCCGGTGCAAATAGATTTTGGTCAAGCTGTAGCCATAAATAAGGTAATTTATCTGGGCTATTATTTTTATACGTAATAGTAACGGTACCAGTTATTTTATTATTTCCTTCATCCAAATCTGCAGTAATAGAATAATCGGCATGATTCTGCCAGTATTTTGGCCCCGGATAACCACTTGCTGATCTGTATTCATTTCCATTTTTAGTATAAAAAAGTGGACTAAATGCAGCATGTGCATCGTAATTACCAGCATTTGGATCTGTTTGCTGCGCTACTGTAGTCAAAGCAAATGCGCACAACAATACCACTAGTATGGTTGACTTGTAAGACATATAAAAGTTTAAGTTTATAGATTTGGAAATAAAGGTATAAAATCCAACCTATCCCCTGGTAATGTAACGACTTTATTAATTTTTCTTTAACCTTGGTACCTGAGGTGGTTTTCTTTGAGATGGAGGCAATTTTAGCCACTTATGGTAGGCCTGAACAGTATAATATTTATAGTCGAATGGCCTGTTGCTTTGCACTGTTGCAACAGGTGGCCTGTACATGGTCATAAAATCTTTTAATTCCTGACCCTTTAACTTTACCAGATCTGAAACATAGGCTTCAGTAAAAACACTTTTTATCTCATTTTCGTATTGATCCTTCTCTTCCAGATCCTTTACTTTGGCCTGCTGCTCTTTATACTTGCCATATCCCAAATTTAGCTTAAGGCCACCAGCTCTTGAAACATTAGGTTTACCTTTATAATCATCCGCCTCAACCCTTTTAAATTCTTTAGCCTCAGGATCCGGAGCTAAAATTGTAGGATTTATTTTTGCACTTAAGATCTTTACCTCCTTTAAACTGGTTGAACTGCCAGGAAGGAATACTGTTTTTGGAGAAAGGTTGGTAAGATAAAGTGTGTCTTTATGATAACCATTTAAAGAAAACTCCAATACATCCCCAATCTTAGCTGCAAGCGAAAAATTACCCGAGGCTTTCGTTTTTGTGCTTTGGTTATTATTAAAATTCTTAACATTTACCTCCTGAAGCGGCAAAGTCTTTATCTCAAAATCATAAACAGTTCCCGAAACAACATCTTGCGCCCAAAGTGATAGAGGAGCCATTAAAATCAATGCAAACAAAAGTTTCTTAAGCATATTCAAATATAACGCTGTTTAAGTGTCACGTTAACTATTTAACAAACATTAACAGCAAAATGTTCCTTTATTAAGATGATTTTTTCGAAATACTATTTTAAAGCGTTTTGGTAATTTTCTTCACTAAAGCTAATTAAAATGGGCTTTCCATCAACTTCTATTATTGGACGTTTAATGGCACTAGTATAAATCATTAAAACTTTAATAGCACTTTCTTTACTGTTTACCTCTTGTTGTTCCTCGGTACTTAGTTTTTTCCAGGTAGTACCTTTTTTGTTAAGTACATTCTCCCAACCAAATGTATCACACCAGGTATTTAGT
>NZ_JBFTIZ010000194.1:0-7687 GCF_056395165.1 Pedobacter sp. 10L46_2 | reverse complement strand
CGCAACGGTAGCTAGCCTAAAGGCTGAATATACAATGCAGGAAGAAGTATTGTTTAATGACACCAAAGTGTACTTCAGGCAGTTTACTTTAGGAGGATTAATTAAAAAATATGCAACTCCGTCAGCTTTTCTTAAGATGGATGATAAACTGAATCTGAGCAGTAGCGTGATGTCTTATATCTTGCCTTTTATTATGAATACTACATTATTCAGAGGATCCGGGTTTCTTACTAAAACCCTTGTTGGACTGGCATCGAATAAAGTAGGAAAAACCTTAGATGCAGAACATTTGTCAGCTATTTTTAATTCCGTTAAATCGTGGTTTACTGGTTCTAAGAAAAAGAAAGAGAAAGAAGGCGCGGATGTTGATTATGGTATTCCACCTGACAGTGAAACGTATTAAAAGAGAAAAGGGAGTTGTTTGAACTCCCTTTTCTCTTTTAACAACTAAACCGTTGTCTTTATTTTCAATTCTTTCAATTGCTTTTCATCAATTGTAGAAGGGCTATCAATCATAACATCCCTACCGGAATTGTTTTTAGGGAAAGCAATTACATCACGGATGGTATCAAGACCAGCAAAAATAGAGCATAGTCTATCGAATCCAAATGCAATGCCGCCATGTGGTGGAGCGCCAAACTCAAATGCGTCCATTAAGAATCCAAATTGCTTTTGTGCTTCTTCAGCTGAAAAACCTAAATGCTTAAACATTAATGCCTGTAAAGCCCTGTCATGGATACGAATTGAACCACCGCCAATTTCAGTTCCATTTACCACCATATCATAGGCATTTGCTCTTACTTCTCCTGGTTTAGAGTCTAAAAGATCAATGTCTTCCGGCTTAGGAGAGGTGAATGGATGGTGCATTGCGTGGTATCTCTCGGTCTCTTCATCCCATTCCAATAGAGGGAAGTCGAGTACCCATAAAGCGCTAAATTTATTTTTATCGCGTAAACCCAAACGATTCCCCATCTCTAAACGTAGCTCGCTCAATTGTTTGCGCACTTTGTCTTGAATGCCAGCCATAACTAATACTAAATCACCCGGCTGAGTATTAAACGCTGCTGACCATTTCTTTAGCTCGTCTTCATTGTAAAACTTGTCTACAGATGATTTTAATGAGCCATCTTCATTGTGTCTTAAATAAATGAGCCCTGTCGCACCAATTTGGGGGCGTTTGATGAAGTCTGTAAGCTCATCAACCTGTTTGCGGGTATAGCCGGCACAACCTTTTGCGTTAATACCAACAACCAGTTCTGCATTGTCAAAAACAGGGAAATCTTTGCCTTTAACCAGGTCGGTAATCTCAACGAATTGCATGTCAAAGCGGGTATCGGGCTTATCAGAACCATAAAAACGCATTGCATCTGCATATTGCATTCTTGGTACTTCCGGTAAATCAAAATCTTTAACTTCTTTAAATAAAGTGCGGATCAAACCTTCAAAAGTATTTAGTATATCTTCCTGCTCAATGAATGACATCTCACAGTCTATCTGGGTAAATTCAGGTTGCCTGTCAGCACGTAAATCCTCGTCTCTAAAACACTTCACAATTTGGAAGTATCTATCAAAGCCAGATACCATTAACAATTGTTTAAAGGTTTGCGGAGATTGCGGAAGTGCATAGAACTCACCTGCATTCATACGGCTTGGAACAACGAAATCCCTTGCGCCTTCAGGCGTAGATTTAATAAGTACCGGTGTTTCAACTTCTATAAAGTCTAATCCATCTAAATAACGGCGAACTGCCTGCGCCATTTTATGGCGTAATATCATGTTGTTACGAACCGGATTTCTACGCAAATCAAGGTAGCGGTATTTCATTCGTAAGTCATCACCGCCGTCAGTTTCATCATCTATTAAAAAGGGAGGTAGTTTAGCTGCATTTAATATTTCAAGGGCAGTGATTTTTATCTCAACCTCTCCTGTTGGCATTTTAAGGTTTTTGTTAGAGCGTTCTACCACCAATCCGCTGGCTTTAATTACAAACTCTCTTCCTAAACCACGGGCAGCTTCACATAATTCACGATTATCATCCATATTGAAAACCAATTGGGTAATCCCGTATCTGTCACGGATATCTATGAAGGTCATGCCTCCTAAATCTCTTGATTTCTGTACCCAACCGCAAAGGATTACATTTTCTCCTAAGTTCTTAATGGTTAAAGCGCCGCAAGTAGTTGTTCTTAACATTATTAAAATTATTAAGCGGCAAAAATATTCATTTTGAACCACATATTTTAAATGCTGGCGATTTTACTTGCTATATTTAATTGATTATCTGTTTGAATTAAGAAAAAAAGTCATGACTATGCTTAGAAGAGGTGAGGATGGTAGCCTGTAAAATCAAGAAAATGAAAATTTTTTAATACTACATGCAACGTTTTAAAAAAGTAGTTGTCATATTAAACGAATCAGAAAAACATTGGAAACAGTATACATAGATAAACACGTAGAGTTAGTTTCCGATTGCCGACAAGGCAATCGGAAAGCACAATTTGAAATTTACAAATTGTATGCTAAAGCTATGTACAATGTAGCTCTGAGGATAGTTAATCATGAAGCCGAGGCAGAAGACGTTTTGCAGGAGGGGTTTTTAGATGCCTTTACAAGAATAGAAACCTTTAGAGGCGAAACTACTTTTGGATTATGGTTAAAGCAGATCATCATTAATAAATCAATTAATCAGCTGAGGAAACGAAAAGCAGAATTTATAAACATTGATGAAGTAGATATTGCGGATACCGAGGCAGAGGATGAAGAAGATTTAGAATTTAAGGTAAATGAAATCAGAGAGGCCGTGGCCAGGCTTCCAGATGGATATAGGGTGGTGTTAACGCTGTACTTATTTGAAGGATATGACCATGAAGAAATATCACATATCCTAAAAATATCAGAAAATACATCACGTACACAGTATATGAGAGCCAAAATGAAGTTGAACGGCTTATTAGAAAAGAGAGGAGCATAAGATGAGCAAAAAGTTAGAAGAGTATATTAGAGAACATAAAAAATCTTTTGATGTTGGAACACCATCAGATCAGTTGTGGGGTAAAATTGAAACAGCATTAGACAAAGAAAAAGTAAAAAAGCCTTTGAGGGTGCCGTTGTGGTTCGCTATAGCTGCATCCCTGATCGTGGTGATGACAGTTACTTTTATATATACTTATCGTAACAGGGAAACAGGTGTAGAAATAGCCGATGTAAATCAGGGATATGCGCAGAAAGAGATGAAATTTGCCAGCCTTATTGCGCAGAAAAAAGATAGCCTGATGGTTTATGCACAGGAAAATCCAAAACTATACAGTGAGTTTAGTGCCGATTTACAAAAACTGGGCGCCGACTACGAGAACTTAAAGAAACAGTTGGAGAGCAGCCCAAATCAGAAGCTAGTTGTGAGAGCGATGGTAAAGAATCTTGAGCTTCAGCTACAGGTAATAAATCAGCAGTTATCTATTATTAACGAGGTCAGTCAATATAAAAGGGAAAATAAAATATGAAAAATTTAGGGGGAATTCTTGCAGCCCTGCTGCTTGTATCAAGCTTTGCCAATGCACAATCTGTAAATATTGAAAGTAACGGAAATACAGAACTGGCCGTTAATGTTTCGCAGAAAACAAACATCAATATTGAGGCGCCTGTAAGCTTTGTGCAAAGCACAACTGAAGCGGATGATGATCCGATGAGATCAAAAACATTCAGCAAAACATTTCCTGCAGATAATTCTGATAAAATTATACTGAGTAACCAATACGGATCAATACTGGTTAAAGTATGGGACAGAAAAGAAGTAAAAGTAGATGTTGATATTAAAGCTTACAGCAGCAATGATGCAGAAGCCCAGAAATTGTTGGATAACACTACCATAGAAGCCGGAAAATCTGGAGACCAGATTGTTTTTAAAACCACAATGGAGCAAAAAAATGGCAATTGGGGCAATGGAAGTCGAAATGGTCGAAGGTGGCGCAGAGAAGTGAAGATTAATTATGTTGTTTACATGCCCGCATCAAATGCATTAACCATGTCGCAAAATTATGGTGATGTAACTATGGGTGACCTAAACGGGCCACTCTATGTAAAAGTACAATATGGCAATTTCAAAGCGCAGAACTTAAATAGCACCAATAACTACATCTCTGTTCAGTATGGCAACAATAATGTTCAATCTGTAAACAAAGCCATTGTGAAACACCAATATGGATCGGGATTAACTATAGGCGCAGCCAATACGCTTGACATCGATGCCCAATATGCCGCAGTTAATGTAACCAACATTAAAGGAAATGCAATTATTAAGCAACAATATGGTTCAGGCCTTACCCTAGGATCTGTAGAAAACCTTGACCTTGATGTTCAATATGCGAATGTTAATATAAATGCCATTAAGGGAAATGCCAAAATCAGACAGCAATATAACAATATCAGCATTTCATCAGTAGGCAATCTGGATCTGAATGCCCAATATACAAGCGCCAGCATTGGAACTTTAAGAGGCGATGGAAAGTTCGATATGCAATACAACAAACTAAGTATTGATGAGGTAACCAATGGTTGCAAATTGCTAACTGTTGACGGTGGATACCTAGGTATCTCTATTAATTTTAACAATTCATTTAATGCCGATTTTGATGTGCATACCAGCTATGCTTCATTTAATTATGGCGACAGGGTTTCTGCAAGAATTACTGATGGAGGAGATAGAGGGTCGACAACTAAAAACTATACCGGTAAAATAGGTAATGGAGGTGGTGCCAGAGTAAAGGTCAATTCTGATTACGGGTCAGTATCATTTAAATAAAATTATAAACCAAACACTACAAAAGCTTGTTGATAATTCAGCAAGCTTTTTTTATATCTTAGCTTCAAAATATAATTTAAAAACTATGGAATTTTTGAGCAGCCCGGAAGCTTGGATATCACTACTGACCCTGACCGTTTTAGAGATCGTTTTGGGGATAGATAACATTATCTTTATTTCTATCCTGTCGGGCAAATTGCCAGCTGATCAGCAAAAAAAAGGCAGACAATTGGGCTTGGCTCTTGCAATGATTACCCGTGTTCTTTTATTATTGTCACTTACCTGGGTGATGACATTAACATCCGAATTGTTTAATCTAGGCAATTTAATAGGTGTTTCTAACGCAGAATGGTTAGCAAAACTTTCGATATCGGGGCGTGATCTAATCCTTATTGTAGGGGGGCTCTTTTTAATTTATAAGAGTACTCATGAAATACATGATAAACTGGAAAGTGAAGAAGAAAAAGAAATAAAGGGGAAGGTTCACTCCTTTGCCGGTGTAATCATTCAAATTTTGCTTTTAGATATTGTATTTTCTTTAGACTCGGTAATTACTGCCGTAGGCATGGCAGAACACGTTGAAATAATGATTGCTGCAGTTGTTATTGCTGTGATTATAATGATGTTCTCGGCTAGTGCAATCAGTAATTTCGTAAACGATCATCCTACTGTAAAAATGCTTGCTTTGTCATTCCTGTTGTTAATTGGTGTTTCGCTATTGGCAGAAGGTTTAGATCAGCATATTCCTAAGGGATATATTTATTTCGCTATGGCTTTTTCAGTTTTAGTAGAGATGCTGAATTTGAAAATGAAGAAAAATGCGAAAAAACCTATTGAGTTGAGAAATACCCCTCGTGAAGAGGAAACTAAAAACTAATACCATTAATGATTTCTTTTTTTGAAGCCTCCCTTGCTGAGCTTTCCATACATAGAATTGGAAATAAATCGCAAGACGAATTTTACGTGTTGTCTGAGCAGTCTGTAGCAATACAAGACAATATGTTGAGCAACCTATTACAGCAGTATTTTCTTGGTCCGTACGAAAAGGTAAACGAGATTTATCGTTTCTTTCATCCCAACTCAGATCTGAACTTAAATGAAGTATATCATTTTGCGTCAGAAATATTTGAAAAAGGCGAAACCTTTCACGAAAACAGTAAAGAACTTGCTAAATACCTGTACGATGTATCAGGGCATCCGAAAATAAAATCGGGAGAGCTTTATCTTGCCTATTTCGAAAATGTGCAGATAGAAGGTGAGCTTCATGATGCTATTGGTATCTTTAAATCAGAAACTAAAGAGACTTATTTAAAAGTATATCCAGAAAATAGCGGATTTGGTTTAAGCTACGAACAGGATGCTATTAACATCAATAAGCTTGATAAAGGCTGTCTTATTTTTAATACCGATAAAGAAGAAGGCTTCAGAGTAGCGGTGATAGATCAAACAAACCGTAGTGCAGAGGCTGTTTACTGGAAAGATGAGTTTCTGAAATTGAAAACGAGAAATGATAATTTCAACCAGACAAACAATGTATTGGGTGTATACAAAAACTTTGTTACGGAGAAACTGGATCAGGAATTTGATATCTCTAAGGCCGATAAAATAGATTTATTAAACAAGTCTATGAAATACTTTAAAGAGAAAGAAAGCTTTGATATTGATGAGTTCTCGAATGAAGTTATTGGCAATTCTGAAGGGATTGAGGCCTTTAAAAACTATAAGAAAAATTACGAAGAAGAATTTGATGCACCTATTCCAGATAGTTTTGATATCTCAGGCGCTGCGGTAAAGAAACAGGCGCGTGTTTTTAAAAGTGTGCTTAAACTGGATAAGAACTTTCATATTTATATCCATGGAGATAAAGAGCTGATAGAAAAAGGTTTCGACGATGATAAATCTATGAATTACTATAAGGTTTATTTCAGAGAGGAAGAGTAACCGGCTTTGGCATTATAGTTAAAATGTTTGTCGGTAATTAATAAATAATTGTAGTTTAGTGGTAAGCCAAATATCCTAAACTATAATATGAACGTTGAACCACAAAAGAATAGCATTTTCAAAGTAATTGGGGYGTCGTCCCTGGGTACACTAATCGAATGGTATGATTTCTACATTTTCGGCAGTCTGGCCACCATTATCGGATCACAGCTTTTTCCTGCAGATGCAGGAGCTTCAGCATTAATAAATACCCTTGCAATATTTGCTGCTGGGTTTATTGTGCGGCCGTTTGGTGCTTTGGTGTTCGGCCGTTTGGGCGATCTTATTGGTCGAAAATATACTTTTCTTTTGACTCTGGTACTCATGGGTGGATCAACCTTTCTTATTGGGCTTATCCCGTCCTATTCCAGTATTGGTTATGCTGCGCCAATTTTGGTGTTGATTTTACGATTGATACAAGGCCTTGCCCTTGGTGGTGAATATGGCGGAGCCGCTACTTATGTGGCTGAACATGCCCCTGCAAATAAACGTGGTTTCTTTACCAGCTGGATTCAAACTACGGCAACCGGAGGATTGTTCCTTTCATTAGGGATAATTGTGTTAACTAAAAACCTGCTAGGTGCCGAAGATTTTGCTGCCTGGGGTTGGAGAGTTCCATTCCTATTATCCATTTTACTGGTAGGCGTTTCCATTTACATCAGAATGAAAATGCATGAGTCGCCAATGTTTACTAAATTAAAAACAGAGGGCAATATATCTAAAAATCCATTGAAAGAAAGCTTTAGCCACAAAGCAAACTTTAAAATGGTGCTACTGGCTCTTTTTGGTGCAACCATGGGGCAAGGGGTTATTTGGTACACCGGTCAGTTTTATGCCCAATCATTTATTGAAAACACTTGTAAGGTCGATTTTAACGACTCCAGATACATTCTTTTGTGGGGTATAGCC
>NZ_JBFTIZ010000193.1:0-7699 GCF_056395165.1 Pedobacter sp. 10L46_2 | reverse complement strand
GCACCATGTTCCAGCTGCCAGCCATAGCCTGGTACGTCAGATTTGCTGTTCATATCGTAAATTACATCCGAACGACCGGCATCGTCCAACACCTTAAGTACATAGCGGTAGCCAATATCGCCGGCAGTAAGGCTGTTTTTTCTTCCTTTAATCTCCTTCACCAGATTAGCTATAATTGCTTCCTTATATTCAGGTTCAACTAAATTCATATAAGCTGCCATCGCATAGGCAGTCTGACTGCCGGTTGAATATTGTTTGGTTTCTTTGTTAAAGAAAGTAGTGTTAAAGGCATTTTTAACCGCTAAAGCCAAATCGCTATATTTCCTGGAATCTTCTGTTTTACCGAGCAGCGCGGCAACTTTACTAATAATTTCAATGTCGTAATAATAAATAGCGGTAGCCGTAAATTTCTTTGGAGTAAGCTGCGCCTCACCCGGCGAATTAGGCCCAATATCAAACCAGTCGCCCAAACCATGATCAAGCATATGGTTAGTCGCTTTGGTACCCAGATAAGCAATGTATTTCTGCATCATCGGATAGCTTTCTTCAAGCGCATCCTTATCGCCATACCATTTGTAAACATACCAGGGTAAGATCACCCCGCTGCTTCCCCATTCAGGAGAGTCACGGAAGCCACCATCAAAATGTGTGTACTCAGGTGCAATATCCGGAATCAATCCGTCAGCTGTTTGTGCCGCCATCATATCTCTGATTATCTTTCTGCACAGAGATGCTACGTTATAGTTGTACTGTACCGATCCACCCATAAGGTGAGCCTCTTCCAACCAGCCTAGTTTTTCCCGGTGCGGACAATCGGTAAAAACGCTCACCATATTTCTTTTAATTGCCCAGTCTATTAACTTAAAAGTCTTGTTAAACAATTCATTTGATGAATTGAAACTGCCAATATTTTCTGCAGCATTTCTAAGGTGTAGGCTTTTTAAAGAGGTTAATACAGGTAAATTGTTTGGGTTTTCTTCTTTTTCAGGAACGGCCCCTTCAACCTGCAAATATCTAAAGCCATAGTAAGTAAAGCGTGGCTGCCATTTCTCGTTACCTTCTCCTTTCAAAGTATAATCGTAATAATGCGGCACACCGGATGCAGATTGGTTAACAGTTCCATCTGGATTTAACAGTTCTGCAGGAGTAATCCGTACTACCGCACCCTTTTTGCCATTTGTCTCTATTGCCGGGATTGCGGAAGCATTCTGACCCATGTCGTAAACCCATATGCCTGGCTTAGGGCTCGATATTTTAACAGGAGTAAAGGTTTCAAATAGCCTTACAGGTTCTGCCGTTTGCGAGTTTAAAACAGGAGAGCCAGTTACAATAACGGCCTTTCTCCATTTCGAATCATCAAATCCTGGCTTATCCCAGTTATTCTGTTCAAGCGTTGCATTGTAATCCTCGCCACCATAAATACTGGTAGTGGTTATTGGTGATGGAGAAGTTTTCCATTGCTCATCACTGATAATATTTTCGGTACTGCCATCACTATACTCCAATAAAACCCTGCAAATTAATTTTGGGAATCCATAAGCGCCCGTTAGTTTTCTGTATCGATCATCTCTTGGTATAAAATAAAAACCATTACCAAGTATAACACCTATAGTATTATCGCCTTTTTTGAGCTGATCTGTTATGTCAAACGTTACATATAAAGCATGTTTATCATATTGCGTCCACCCGGCATCCAAAATATGGTCACCTACTTTTGAACCATTAATGCTAAGATCGAAATGACCCAATCCTGAGATAAATGCTGTTGCGTTTTTAAGTTTTCTTTTTATTGAAAAATCTCTTCTAAAGAGTGGGAGGATGTCATTTTGTGGAGCAAAATCACCCCGTAAGTGTATTGCCGGTACAATACGTTCAGCGGCGGGTAATTCTTCATAAGCAATCCATTTTGCCCCAAGCCAGTCGCCGCTGTTCAATAAGCCCATTCGCCACATCGCTGTCTTGCTCCATGACGATATATTTCCATGATTGTCCCATATCTTAACTTTCCAATAATAGGTTTTTGCAGACAGTAAATGCCTTCCCTTGTAAGGGACCTGTATGGACTGATTGGAGTTTATCTTTTTAGAATTCCAGATGTTACCAATATTTTTACTCAAATCAGTCAGGTTATCTGCAACGAGTACCTGCCATGCGGCTTGCTGTGTATTTCTGAGTGATGAGGCGATGAACCAGCTTAATTTAGGCGTTTGGGATGTAATACCCAGCGGATTACTCGCGTATTCACAGGTTAATGAATTTGGCTGCAGAACATCCCTGGCAGATGTTAAAAACGGGAAGAAGGACAATATCAAGCAGAAAAGAAGAATTAATGGTTTAGGTTTCATATAAATAAAAATGCATGTTCTTTTATTCATATCAAAATCATAAAATAAACTGTGTTAAAACTATCATAACTTTTAGTATGTTTGTCTAGATAATTTAAAATTTATTTAGACAACGTAAAATGTATTCTATATCTGAGCTCGAACAACTTTCTGGTGTACAGACCCATACCATTAGAATATGGGAACGTAGATACAAGGCACTTACCCCGATGCGTTCGGCTGGAAATACACGGTTTTATGATGATCATCAACTTCGTAAATTATTAAACATCGTGAGTCTTAGCCAGTCTGGTTTAAAAATATCTCAGGTATGTGCACTTTCCGAGCAGGAAATCGACAACTTGTTAAAAAAGGAAATCGACAGCACTGTTTCCCCAGATGCAAATTGCGAATTCTATATATCACAGTTGCTTGGGTTTGGACTTGCATACAACGAAAGGGAATTTGATGAGTTAATCTCAAAATGTATTGCCGATTTCGGTTTACCATTTGCTTACAAGAATGTTATCTATCCATTATTGGTCAGACTCGGACTGATGTGGCGCAGGGACAACATTTGTCCGGCTCAGGAACATTTTTTATCCAATATTATCAGGCAGAAAATATTTGCTGCTATTAATCAGATTCCATTAAAGTCTAAAACAAAATCTACCTGGCTATTATTTTTACCTGAGGATGAAGACCATGACATTGGTTTGCTGTTTGCGAATTATATGCTTAGAAGTTACGGTCAAAAGGTGATCTTTCTTGGTGGAAGAGTTCCGTTTGAATCTCTTATAGATGCAATGCTTCACAATAGGATTGATCATATGCTGCTTTTTTTGGTACGATCGAGACCCGTTGCTAACGCAAACCAGTACCTAAATCAGCTGGCCGAACACTTTCAACAAACCAAAATATATATCGCTGGAAACAATAAGCTTATTCCTGAATTAGCGCTGAAGGGGAATGTTAGCGCTCTTCAATCAATAGAAGCATTCGAGGAAACAATTAAAACTATAAAACATGGCAGCTAAACCGAATGGTCATATTTCCAGAATTGCTGTTATAGGCTCAGGCTTTGCAGGTTTAAGTGCCGCGGCTTATATGGGCAAGGCTGGATATCATGTCGATGTTTATGAAAAGAACCAACAGTTAGGAGGGCGCGCCAGGCAGTTGATTACTGAGAATGGTTATTTATTTGATATGGGGCCAAGCTGGTATTGGATGCCCGATGTATTTGAACGGTTTTTTAATGATTTTGGCTATACATCCGGCGATTTTTATGAGCTCGAAGCCCTTGACCCTGGTTTTTCTATCGTTTATAGCGAAAATGAGGTGCTAGATGTTCCTTCGGATTACCAAGGTATAAGGAATTTGTTTGAGTCAATTGAGTCTGGTAGTGCCCTAAGGCTGGATCAGTTTTTAAAAGAAGCAGAATTTAAATACAAGGTAGGAATGGAAAAACTAGTATATAAACCAGGTTTATCCTTAACCGAATTTGCGGATGTTGACCTGATGAAAGGAGTGTTTAAGCTTCAGGTGTTTACTTCCTTCAGTAAACATGTAAAAAAGTTTTTTAAGCACCCTAAACTGGTTGCCTTGATGGAGTTTCCCGTACTTTTTTTAGGTGCAATGCCGCAGGATACCCCGGCGCTGTATAGCCTGATGAACTATGCAGGTCTAAAATTGGGGACATGGTACCCTAAGGGAGGTTTTTCCAGTGTTATAAAGGCGATGAAAACTGTGGCTGAAAGGCAGGGTGTTAATTTTTATTTCGATAAACCAATAATCGATTTCACTATTCACAACAGATTGGTTAGTGAAATAGGTCTTAAAAATGAAAGAAAGCCGTATGACGGTATTATTGCCGCAGCCGATTATCATCATATCGAAGAAAAGCTCCTTGGTAACCAATACCGGAATTACAGTAACGCATATTGGGATAAACGTGTTCTAGCCCCCTCATGCCTGATATTTTATATAGGTGTAAATCGCCGGATAGATAAATTAAAGCACCATACTTTATTTTTTGATCAGGACCTGAAACAGCATGCTTTAGAAATCTATAAACAACCTGCATGGCCTTCAAAACCTCTTTTTTATGTTTGTTGCCCTTCAAAAACAGAAACCGGACTGGCGCCAGAGGGACATGAAAATTTGTTCATACTGATGCCCCTTGCGCCCGGATTGGAAGATGGAGAAATTTTAAGGGAGAAATACTTTGAATTGATCCTCGGCCGTCTTGAAAAATATACCGGTAATCCCATAAGGAAGCATCTTGATTACAAAAAAAGTTATTGTGTTTCTGATTTTATAGCCGATTACAATTCCTATAGAGGGAATGCATACGGATTGGCAAATACCTTAATGCAGACTGCTAATTTAAAACCCTCACTTAAAAATAATAAAATAGACAACCTTTTTTATGCTGGACAGCTAACCGTTCCCGGTCCTGGTGTTCCACCGTCAATTATTTCTGGTAATGTAGCCGCCCAACAACTTGTTAAGTACTTTAATCACTGATTATGAAAGAGATATTTGATAAACTATCAGCAGAGTGCAGTAAAATAACTACTCAGAGATATAGTACAAGTTTTTCACTTGGTATTTATTTTTTAAGTAAAAAACTAAGGAGACACATTTATGCTATTTATGGCTTTGTTCGCCTGGCCGATGAGATCGTCGACAGTTTTCATAACTATGATAAACAAAAGCTGCTTGAAAAATTCAGCCGGGATTGTTTCGAAGCTATTGAGGCCGGGATAAGTCTGAATCCTGTTTTGAATTCATTTCAGCAAACTGTTAATCAATATCAGATTAGCGGCAACCTAATCGATCTGTTTCTAAAAAGTATGGAAATGGACCTGGAACAGAACACCTATACACAGGAAAAATACGACCAATACATTTTAGGTTCGGCACAGGTAGTTGGACTAATGTGCTTAAAGGTTTTTACCGAAGGTGATGATAAAGAGTATAATAGGCTTACAGAATCGGCTATGAAATTGGGATCTGCTTTTCAGAAAGTAAACTTTTTAAGGGATGTTAAGGCCGATTATAATAACCTTAGCCGAACATATTTTCCAGGTGTAAATCTTTCCAGTTTTTCAAATGCCGATAAGAAAATGATCGAAGAGGATATTGAAAATGAGTTTAAGGCTGCTCTTGTGGGGATAAAACAATTACCTTCTTCTTCAAGAAGAGGAGTTTATCTTGCCTACATTTACTATAGGGAATTATTTCATAAAATAAAAAGAACTACCGCCGAGTGCGTGTTGTCTGAACGGATAAGAATTTCAAATAGTCATAAAATTGGTTTAATGTGCGACTCAATCATCAGATATAAAATAAATGCTTTATGAGGGTTTTAATGTTATTAATTATTTTTATTTCACTTTTGTCATCCAAAATCATTGTGGCTAATGAACCGAACTTGTCTGAATTACGAGATTTATATTACAGGGCGGCTGAAAATAAAGAATCTGCTTTCAGACTTTCAGCAATGCTCAAAACTGTCGACACCCGTTCTCCATCAATTCTGGTTTGTTATAAAGGTGTATCTGAAATGCTGGAAGCTAAATATTTAATAAATCCGTTTAATAAACTGAGTAAATTTAAAAACGGAAGAAAGTTAATTGAACATGCAGTAAAAGCCAATCCTCACGAAATTGAAATCAGATTTCTGAGATTTTGCATTCAAACAAATCTTCCAGGTTTCTTGGGATATAAGGATCATATAAAGGGAGATAAGGCTTTTTTGATAGCTCAGGTAAATAAAATAAACGACGGTGAACTTAAACAAAAAGTGAAAGAATATTTGTTTAACTCTAAATGTTGTTCTTCAGAAGAACTGAAAAAGATATAAGATGATAGAAAACGAAATACAGCTTGAAAACGTAATTCTTGTGGATGAACATGACAACATTATTGGAACAATGCCTAAAATGGAGGCTCACCTCCAGGGAAGGCTTCACAGGGCATTTTCTGTGTTTGTATTCAATAGTGACGGCCAATTGCTCTTGCAGCAAAGAGCAGAGGAAAAATACCACTCCGGCGGGAAATGGACCAACACTTGCTGTAGTCACCAGCGTTTGGGAGAGCAAAGCATTGATGCTGCTAATCGCAGGCTAAAAGAGGAAATGGGAATGGAGTGCACACTCAACTACGGGTTCAATTTTACCTACCATGCAAAATTGGCCAACGGAATTTCAGAAAACGAATTCGACCACGTATTCTTTGGTATGAGCGATGCAGTACCTCAGCCCGATTACACAGAGGTAGCGGCATTCAGATATGTGGATATGGAGACTTTAGCGCAGGATATCTCAGAACATCCCGAAATTTATACCGAATGGTTAAAGATTTGTTTTAATCAGATTATGGATTATTATCACAGATTTATTTAGTAAAATGAACAGCTGGCTTTTAAATTTTCTGGTGGCAGTAGGAACTTTTATTGCGATGGAAGGGGTTGCCTGGTTTACGCATAAGTATATCATGCATGGCCTGCTCTGGTCACTACATAAAGATCATCATCATAAAGAGCATGATGGTTTTCTGGAAAGAAACGATTTCTTTTTTCTGATTTTTGCAATACCAGGCATAATTTGCCTTGCGTTAGGCTCCTTTTACGGAATATCTCCAGCTTTTTGGACCGGTATTGGAATAACGCTATATGGCGCAGCCTATTTTTTTGTTCATGACATTTTTATACATCAGCGCTTCAAGATCTTTAGAAATTCAGAACATTGGTATTTTAAAGCCATAAGAAGAGCACATAAAATGCATCATAAACATCTTACTAAAGAGCGGGGAGAATGCTTTGGCATGCTATGGGTGCCATTCAAATATTTTTTCAGCAGTAAAGGAACGCYATCATGAAGTATACCTATCTGCTTATTGATTTTTTTACCGCCATCATTCCATTTATATTTTCTTTTCACCCTAAGCTGAATTTTTATAAAACCTGGAAAGCCTTTTTCCCTGCAGTAATAATAACGGGTATGATTTTTATTTTGTGGGATGTATACTTTACCAGTTTAGGAGTCTGGGGCTTTAATTCAAGGTATCTTATCGGGGTAGCAATAGGGAATATGCCTGTCGAGGAAATCCTTTTTTTCTTTTGCATTCCTTATTCCTGCGTTTTTACCTATCATTGCCTTGATCTATGGATTAAAAGAAATTTACCTCAAAGAATAGAGTTGGTGTTAACCACTTTGTTGATCTTTGTATTTGCAATAACGGGGATTTTGTTGAACGATAAGATTTATAGCATGGTAACTTTTATAGGTTTGGCTGTACTGATGGCCGTAGCCAGATATATACTTAAAGTAAGCTGGTTACCAAAGTTTTACCTGATCTATGGAATACTG